>CAMPJQ010000042.1 GCA_946886925.1 uncultured Terrimonas sp. | reverse complement strand
GCTGTATAATGCAAACCACAATAAATAAATAAATGTATTGAACGCTGGGTAACCATTCGCTCTATAGCGGTAGCCGCATTCTAAGCCATTTCACTATGCGCCATCATTTCAGATACCTTTGGAAGCTTTTAAATAATGGGCGATCTTTATTATTGCATAACAAATTTGCGGTCTTCGTAATGCAATTTGGTATTTGTTAGCTTGCAAAGAATAAGCAGTGCCTGTGATATTCCTATATCTTTTCTAAATGACGCAGATATTCTCAGATGCAGAACATCTTTATTTGTAATATCAATTTTTACATTATAGATTCTTTCCAGGTCGGCCACAATATCTGTAAAAACCTCGTTGTCATAAATCATATCTCCCTGCTGCCAGGCAGCTACTTTGCTTATTGCAATACTTTTTTCTGCAATCTTTTCTTCTGCGTTATCAATTTTAACCTGTTGCCCTTGGGTGAGTGTTGCCACAATACTTTGATTGCGTTTAACATTTACCTTGCCCTGGCTTACAGATATAATCACTTCCTTTTGGCCCGGATACGCTTTTATATTAAAAGAAGTGCCCAATACTATTGCAGACACTTTGCCTGTATGAATGATAAAAGGTTTGTTTGCCGTATGCTTTACTTTAAAAAAAGCTTCCCCACTAAGCAACACTTCTCTTTTGCCTCTGTTAAACTCATCCGGAAATTCAAGCGAACTGGCCGCATTCAACCACACTTCTGTACTGTCGGGCAGTAACAGGTATTTTTGTTCGGAACGTTCACTGAATTTTTTGGTTAAAGCAATGGCTCCTTTCCGGTGTATGCTGCTGCGGCCGAACATATCTTTTCGCACTAACCATAATGCAGCCGATACCATTAAAATAGCGGCCAACAGAACAACCAATACCGGAGCTTTAATTCTTTTTTTAAGCATTGATTGCTTACCCGTTGAAACATTTGCCTGATCAGGCTCTGTAAGTATCAGCCGCCCGTTTTCATCAACATAGGTAAAGGAAGGATGGTTTTTCCGGATGTCGTCATATACGTTCCTTACCATGCGTTTCAGCGGCGCCTCACTGTTACGGGCATTCCGGATATAATAGAATAATTCTTCCAGCTCTTCATGAGAGCACTTGTTATTTTCATACTGGCGAAGCAGGTATCGTATTCTTTCTTCCATTGCACAAATATTCTCTTATTAATGTATTGACGAAGCAACACACAATAGTTCCTACCGGAGAAAAAAAAATATTTAAAAAAACAAGGAAAACAATTTCGTTGTGCGGGTAAGAAAGCTTCTGACTGAACGCATGGCAGTAAAAAGCTGGTTTTTCACCGTATGCCGGGAGATCTGTAATTCATTGGCGATCTGGCAGTAATTAAGTCCCTGTTCTTTACACAGGCGGTATATGCGTTTGCGCTGGGGAGGTAAATTACAGATAGCTTTTTCAATAATCTGGCTATATTCCCTGGAGGATACGGTGTCTTCTGTTTCATTCATTATATGCTGCATATTGGTCCACAATGCATCCCTCAATCTTTTATCGGCAGCGGTTTTACGCAAAAAATCAATCACTTTATTTTCGGTAAGCCTGTATAGCCAGGCATCCATATTGGCAATAGTATGTATATGGTTGCGGTGTTCCCACAGTTTCAAAAAAACTTCCTGAACAATATCCTTGGCATACTGGTCGGATTTAGTAAGGGTTAAAGCAAGCGTGTACAGCTTATATTCGTGCCTTTTAAAAATATCCGTAAAACGAAGTTCCAGTGTGTGCTCACTACTTTGAGTGGTCATGAAACACCTGTTTTGGGTTTAATCAATTGTATCATTTACTTTTTTAAAAATAACGAAAAAATGGAACGCTTTCCTTTTTTGATATTTTTTATTCTGTATTTTTTAAAGTTTGGTCTTGGGGCCGGATATAATTACCTGCCTCTTCGTGCATAGTAAGGGGAGGCAAAAAGGTTAGAACATTAGTGCAGTTGTTCCCCATTAACCCGGTATCTCATACAAAAAGGAAATGTGTTTATTTTCACTTTGGTCATTGTGCCTTATTGTTGAACCAGGTGCAGATTACAGGATATTAAGATAAAGATCTGCAGTTTTACCTGATTCACTGAAATATGTTTAGCATTTCCAACCCTGCATCTAAATTCTTTTTTCTTATCTTCATATACTACTTACCAAAATACTGTGAAAGAGAATACGGAATATATCGTTGATAAAACCGTGCTTGCTGACATTGCCCTGGGTAATGAGGAGGTATTTGCAAAATTTGTACATGGGCTATATAAAAAGTTTTTTCCACTCACCGTTTCACTTATTAAATCAACATCTGAGGCTGATGATCTCCTGCAGGAAGTTTTTTTAAAAATATGGCTTCACCGTTCATCTCTCCCCGCTATAGAAAATCCTTTGGGGTGGATATGCAGGATAATAGCAAATACCGCTTCTAATTATTTAAGATCAAGGATCAGGCGCGAGTTAAATATGCACAGGTTTAATAAACAGACGACCGTTGTTGAAGAGATCGAGGATCAGATAGATGCGAAATTTACCCAGTCACTGATTGATGAAGCGGTAAGCCTGCTGCCCAAAAAAAGAAAGCTTGTATTTTTATTAAGCAAAAAAGAAGGTCTTAGCCGAAAGGAAATTGCGGACAGGTTAAATATTTCCGAAAATACTGTTCGCAATCAACTTGCAGAAGCGATACATTCCGTTTATGAACACCTTAGCCATAAGGGAGATGCTATTATTCCTTTTTTAATTGTGCTGCATTTTTTCTGTAACTTTTTTTTGAGTAAGCAATAGTACATCCTGGTATGATGCGGTGTCGGTATTATTGTGAACAATAAGATTGATATTAAATATTTATTGCAGGGGTATATTACCAATAGCCTTACTGATGAGGAAAAATCGCAGTTGCTGAAGGCATTGCTCAATCCCGAATATCTAAAGCAATTTGCGAAGTTGATTCCTGTATTGTATAATAAATTCTCAGAAGAAGATGTAGTGTACGATGAAGAGAAGGTTGAGATGATGATCCAAACCATTTTGAAAGGCAATGCATCTCCCGGAGAGCCATCAGCATTAAACAATGAATATTTAAGGGATACTCCAACAGTTTCAATTCTACGTTCAGCAGAGGAACATATTCAGGTAAACTTAAAAGACGGATTCTTTCTTTTTTTAAGGAATGGCTGGGTTCGTTATGCTGCCGCGGCAGTATTTCTTGGAAGTACAGGCTTATATGGTTATTACCGAACCGGTATATTTTCCACAGCCACTGTAAAAGAGATTGCTACTAAACAAACGGCTCCCGCAGATGATGCTTTGCCTGGTTCTGATAAAGCGATACTTACTTTGAGTAGCGGGAAAAAAATACTATTGGATGCTGCTGTGCAGGATGTGATTACAGATGAGGGAGTGTCCATACACAATAATAACGGATCGCTTAGCTACAGTAAATCAAATATTGTAGCCTACAATACCATGGAAACGCCCAAAGGCGGTCAGTACAAATTGGCTTTATCCGATGGTACAATCGTATGGCTAAATGCCGCAAGCAGCATTACATATCCTACATCTTTTCCCGGAAAAACGCGTGTGGTAAGCATTACGGGAGAGGCTTATTTTGAAGTGGCCAAAAATGTGTCAAAACCATTCATTGTGAAGACTTATAAAGATGAGATCACGGTAAAAGGTACATCGTTTAATGTTAACAGTTATCCAGATGAGCCGGGCATAAAAACTTCTCTGCTGGAAGGATTGGTAGAAATCAACCAAACCCTTTTAAAACCTGGCAATGCATACATATCCGGCCAAATAATAAAAGCCGATCTGGGTAAAGAGCTGGCATGGAAAAATGGTGTATTTAACTTTCATCATGTAAAGCTGGCAGACGCTATGCGCCAGATTGCACGGTGGTACGATGTAGATGTACGCTACGAAGGAAATGTAGGAGATTTGGAACTGGGTGGAGAGATTGGCAGAAATCTTACGCTTAAACAATTGCTGAACGGACTACAGGACAGGGATATTCATTTCAGTTTGGAAGACAGGCTACTCACGGTTTCACAATTATAGATTACCCCCTGGAATAAATATTGCTAACCACAAAAACTGTATAATAAAAAACCGGACTCTGCTCGCAACAGAATCCGGGAAAATTTCAGGCTAACTCTATAAAAATTCCGGTTTGAACAGACAATTTATTCATTAACCCAAAACAGAATCAAAAGTATGCAATTAACTGCTTTTATTCACGAACGTATTTGTGTTCGTGGAGTGTTACCTAAAATTTTGCGAGTGATGCAACTTACCACTGTTCTACTCCTCGGTCTTTGCTTGCAAACTACTGCCGCTGGTGTTTCACAAACAATTACTTATTCAGGAAAAAATGTTTCGCTTGAGGAAGTATTTGCCGCAATCAAACAGCAAACCGGCTATTTCGTTAGTTACAAGGCAAGCCAGATTAGAAAAGCAAAACCTGTAACGATTCATGGCGAAAATATGCCTCTCAGCCAGTTTTTGAATCGCGTGCTTGAAAAAGAGCGCCTTGGATTTACTATTGAAGTCAATACTATTTTTATCAAAAGGAAAAATGAGCTGCCATTTTTTCCGGACATTCAACCCGGAAGTAATGCCAATGCTCCTCCTGTTGACATTACGTTAAGGGGAAGAGTAACTACCGTTGAAAATGAACCGCTGCAGGGAGTAAGTATAACGGTAAAGGGCACCCAAAACGGCACGGTTACTGACGCTGATGGCAGGTTTCAGCTGGACGTCTCTTCCGTTAAAAATGTTGTGTTGGTTTTTTCTATTGTGGGGTATGAAACAAAAACAGTAAAAGCAGGTAGTCAAACTGTGTTTGATATTGTACTGGAAGCGTTCGCCTCTCAATTGACGGACGTGGTGGTGGTAGGATACGGCACGCAAAGGAAAAAAGATCTGACAGGTTCGGTCGCACAGGTGAGCAACAAAGAGCTGCAGGCTGTACCTGTGTACAACGTAGGAGAAGCTTTACAGGGCAGGGCAAGTGGTGTGTCGGTTGCGCATAATTCCGGCGCCCCGGGTTCGAGGGTGCAGGTAAGGGTACGCGGAGGTAATTCTATGATAGGAAGCAATGATCCTTTGTACGTGGTAGATGGCTTTCCAGTAACCGGTGGAATCAATTTTATAAATCCTGCGGATATTGAATCTATTGATATCCTGAAGGATGCTTCGGCTACCGCCATATATGGGGCAAGAGGAGCAAATGGCGTGGTGATGGTAACTACCAAAAGAGGAAAAAAGGGAACTCAAAATACAATCTCGGTAAATAGTTATTACGGTGTACAGCAAACAGCCAAACGATTCAAGTTGTTAGATGCCAGGCAATATGCTATCGTAGTGAATGAGTTTTTAAAAAATGATGGGAAAGATCCCTATTTCGATGTAAACCAGGTTACTGGTCCGGGAACAGATTGGCAGGATGCCATTTTTACTTCGGCACCGGTTCAAAATCATACGCTTAGCTTTTCTGGTAGTGGAGGAAAAACAAATTATGCGCTTTCAGGGAATTATTACAACCAACAGGGGATAATTATTAACTCGGGCGTTCAAAAGGGATCGTTCAGGCTTAACCTGGATCATGAAGTAAAAAGCTGGCTCAACCTTGCGGTTAATCTTAACGTATCAAGGAGAGAACAATTTTCCGTTCCTGTTGACAATGGCAGAAGAGGGAATAATATGTTTTCAGGCGCCTTGTCTGCTCCGCCTACAGTATCTATTTATGATGATGAGGGATTACCCGTACGTATAGGAGAAGCTTATCCATTCACTGATCCGGGAGATATCAGAAATCCAATGCTTTGGAACAAGCCTTACAAAAACAAAACATTGGCAAACACCATATTACTGAATAATGCCCTGAATATAAAAATTACCAGCGACCTGTCTTTTACTACAAGGCTTGGACTTGAATATGAAAACTCCATCAATGATGGCTTTAGCCCGATCATTTATGCCAATGACCGTGGCGGCGCTTCCAACAGCAATACATATTGGAATTCATTCCTGAATGAAAACGTACTTACCTATTCAAAAAGCTTTGATCATTCGCAACGTTTAGCCGTTACCGGTGGATTTACTTACCAGACATATATGTCAAGAAGATCAGGGATTTCTGTTTCAGGATTTACAAACAACATTACAGAAAACTACAATCTCGGCTCTGCGGAAACCATTAATCCTCCTTCTTCAGGCATCTCCGAATGGCATTTGGTTTCAGGGCTTGGCAGGGTGAATTATTCTATCTGGGATAAATACTACGTTACTGCCAGCCTTCGTTCGGACGGGTCTTCGAGATTTGGTAAAGACAATAAGTGGGGCATATTTCCCTCGGGAGCTTTGGCATGGAGAATTTCTGAAGAGCGCTTTATGAGAGAAAACCTAAAGTTTATTGACAACCTTAAACTACGGGCAAGCTATGGTATTACAGGTAATACGGCATTGTCTCCCTACCAGTCTCTTGACAGGATGTCGCCCGTAAAGTATATCTATAACGGAAATACAGAAAGTGTAGGATATGCTCCTTCCGGTATTTCAAACAGCCAGTTGAAATGGGAAACCAGCAGTGAGCTCGATCTGGGGCTTGACCTCAGTATTTTAAGCAACAGGCTTGGATTTACTTTTGATTACTATAAGAAAAATACGCATGACCTCCTGGCTTCTGTGCCATTACCGCCATCCGTAGGTTTTGGATTCATTCTCCAAAATTTTGGTGAAATTCAAAACCAGGGACTTGAATTCGGACTTAATGCCGATATCCTTACCCATGAATTTAAATGGGATGTCTCTACCCAGTTATCCATGAATAAGAACAAAGTGGTTAAAATAGCCGGAGGAAGCGATATTGTTACTGTAGGGCAAACCTCAGGATTGCCGGGTTATAACATCGCACGGGTGGGCCAGCCATTGGGTGCTTTTTATGGTTACCAGGAAAATGGGCTGGATGAAAACGGGTATATACAATTTTCAGATGTTAACAAGGATGGTTCTATCACACCGTTGGATCGCGTAATACTCGGTACGCCATATCCTGATCTTGAATTTGGGTTCAATTCAAATTTTTCGTATAAAAATTTTAGTCTGAATATTTTTCTGCAGGGAGTTAAGGGCAACGACATCTTTTTCGCCACGGCCTTTACCAATCTCAATTCATTCCAGAGAACCCAAAATCAATTTGCCGATTTGTTTGGCAACTACTGGACAGAGGATAATCCCAACCCAAATGCAAAATACCCCAGGGTAAGTCCTGTCACACAAATGCGGCCTTCCAACAGGTTCATTATGGATGGAAGCTATTTGAGGGTGAAGTCTGTACAATTGTCCTACAACCTGCCGGTAGATAAGCTGGGATTAAATTGGCTGAGTTACGCAAGCATATACCTGAAAGCAACCAATCTTTTTACTGTTACCAATTATCCGGGACTGGATCCTGAAGTAAATACAAGGGGAAGCGATTCACAGTCTATTGAGGATCGTTTGTTCATCGGCACAGATGAAAGTGGCTATCCCAATGCAAGAGTATTTGGAGCAGGTATAGAACTTAGGTTTTAACAGTAAAATTATCTTACAATGAAACGAACAATTTTATTTATAGGACTTATCGCCATCATCTCGTCGTGCAAAAAGGAGTTGACAGAAGTACCGAAGGATTTTATTTCCAAAGCAAATTTTTATCAAAACGCTGCCGACGCGCAGGCTGCTGTTACAGGTGCTTATTCATCTTTGGCGGATAATTATGGCATTACATACTGGCTCTTCCTTGTTAACCATGCCGACTATGAAAACGGAAGGGGATCACAGGCGCCTATTTCAGTTTTTAGCCAAATACTGGATGTAGCCAATATCGGAAGAGCAGCAGACATCTGGTCGTCTCATTACAGAACCATTAACCGCGCTAACTCAATCCTCGACAATGTGCCTGCAATTGAAATGGATGAGACAGTAAAGAACAGAATCCTTGCCGAAGCACATTTTTTGAGAGCAATGGCATATTTTAATCTCGTAAGAGGGTTTGGACCCCTCCCTTTAAAAACATCGGAAAGTGTTGATATCAGTGCAGTAGGCTCTCCCAGAATGGCGGAAGATGCAGTATATGGACTGATTATCGAAGACGGCATAGCCGCTGTTAACGGTTTGCCAGAATCGGTAAGCAGCGAAACCGGACGGGCATCTAAGTGGGCGGCAAAAATGCTTTTGGCTGAAGTATACCTCACAACAGAAAAATGGGCTGATGCAGCAAAGGAGGCAGATGATATTATTAACAGTGGACCGTATAGTTTAGTAAGGGTGCAGCAACCTAATGATTTTTATAAAATATTTGCTGTAACCACCAGTTCTGAAGATATATTATCCATCCATCATTCAGATTCAAGGCAATCGGCTTTGCCGGGTTATTTGCACAGGCCCAACACGCCACCTTACAACTATAGTAGTGGAGGAGTATATGCCTGGCTACCCAATATGAACTCTTTTCTTTCAACCTGGAATGGTAACGATCTGCGAAGAGATTTCAACCTGTATACAAAATATATTGGGCCGAATGGCGATTCAGTTGCCCTGCCTTCTGCCACGCCTGTTTTGTTTAAAAAATTCACTACCAATCCTTCCGGATTAGCTACCTTCAGCGATCCTGTTTTCCGCTATGCAGAAGCTTTCCTCATTTTTGCAGAAGCAGATTGCATGGCTGGCGGTGGTCCTACCACTTTGGCTCTTGAGCGGCTGAACGCAATAAAAAGAAGAGCTTATGGCTATGATCCTGAAATGCCTTCGCCGGTTGATTATGCTTCGGGAATGAACCAGGAACAATTTCGCAATACCGTTTTAATGGAAAGAGCCTATGAGTTTATTGTAGAAGGGAAGCGCTGGCAGGATTTAAAAAGAACAGGCACCGTGAAACAGGCCATGGAGCTTGCAGGCAGAACGGTGATAGACGCCCGTCTTCTTTGGCCTATTCCGCAGGAAGAGATTGATAACAATCCCGATATTGAACAACAGGATCAAAACCCGGGCTATTGACAAAATATAACGCTGTAGTTTGTAACATAATTTCACATTCCTAAATGATAGTGTAATCATTTTTACACTGTAAACACCATAAACATACCAGAATGAAATATAAAATTATTAACAGGTGCCTGTTAGTCTTATCAGCACTTGTGCTGTTATTGTATGCGGCAATGGGTCAATCGGGCAAATCAGCCACACATTCTGCAGATATCTGTATTTACGGAGCCAGCTCTGCAGGTGTAATCGCGGCGTATGCAGCAGTAAAATGTGGTAATAGCGTTATATTGGTTGAGCCCGGGAAAATGATTGGGGGGCTGACTACAGGCGGATTGGGCAAAACAGATGCAGGGCTAAAGGAGTCTATCACAGGACTGTCTCTGCAATTTTATCAAAGGATAGCAAAAAAATATGGACTTGTCTCCGGCGAACAATGGACATTTGAACCGCGTATTGCGCTGGAAGTAATGCAGGATTATGTTCGCGAAGGAAAGATAACATTGCTGATGGAAACACAACTCTCCAAAGTAGAAAAAAAAGGAACTGTTATCCGTTCGATTCAACTGAATGATGCACGCGCCGGGAAAACCATCAGCGTGAGCGCAAAACAATTTCTTGATTGTACCTATGAAGGCGACTTAATGGCTATGGCCCGTGTTTCCTATTTTGTAGGGCGTGAAGATAACAGTGTGTACAAAGAAACGCTCAATGGTTTCCAATTGCCGGAATATCACAAACAATCCGGTTATCACCAGTTCCCGGATGGAGTAAGCCCATACAAAATTGCTGATGATCCCTCCAGTGGCCTGGTATGGGGTATCACTAACAATAAGGTTAAACCTGCCGGTACAGGAGATAAAAAAGTACAGGCATATAATTTTAGGATATGCCTTACCGATAGTGCCGCAAATAGTTTACCCATTACGCGCCCGGAAGATTATGATTCCACCAGGTATGAACTGATGGCCCGCCTTTTTGAAGCCCAGCCTGGTATGCGGGGTATCAATCAATATTTCATCTGGAGCCTTATGCCGAACCGTAAAACGGATATCAATAACCGTGGAGGATTTTCAACAGATATGATGGGAATGAATTATGATTGGCCGGAAGCAGGCTATACAAAAAGGGAGGAAATGCTTCAGGAAGCGCTTTCTTATACCAAAGGTTTGCTCTACTTTATGACCAGCGATAAACGCGTACCCGATACATTGCAGGCATTTGTCAGGAAATGGGGATACCCCAAAGATGAATATGAACAGTTTGATCACTTTACACCACAGCTTTATGTTCGGGAAGGCCGCCGTATGATTGGTGAGTACATTATGACCGAACACAACTGCAGGGGCGAAGCCAAAGTAGATGACGGAATAGGCTTTGCTTCCTACGGTATGGACAGTCACAATTGCGACCGGATAGTAGTGAACGGGATGGTGAAAAATGAAGGAAACGTAGAGGTAAGAGTAGAGCATCCTTACGCAGTGTCCTACCGCGCTATAACTCCCAAACAAAAGGAGTGTACCAATTTGCTGGTACCTGTTTGTCTATCGTCAAGCCATATTGCTTATGGGTCTATACGTATGGAACCTGTTTTTATGGTCCTGGGGCAATCTGCTGCCATGGCTGCATCATTAGCTATTGCAAAAGATATTCCTGTACAAAAAGTTAATGTACCTGAGTTGCAGCAGTGGTTGCAGAAAGATCCTTACTTAGAGAAAGGAAGTCTCAATAAAAAGTAATGAATTTGAGCGTACCATTAATATGAAATATCAAGGCAATTGAAAGCTTTTTGCAGCATTCGCCATGGGAAACCGATTTGCTTCATAATGTTACCATTAACCTTGTCCGGGAATAATTAAATCACGCTATTTGAAACGTACATGATAAAATTTTCACTATTCTCACACAAAGGCG
>CAMPJQ010000041.1 GCA_946886925.1 uncultured Terrimonas sp. | reverse complement strand
GTCCAGATCCTTATTGTTTTTCAGCACTTCAAGGTTGCCGGCAGAAATAACAATGAACGAATATTTATTGGCAGCCAACCAGGGCACCACCTGGGCACCCGCTACAGGTTTTGTTCTGTTTATATATTCCAACGCGCCAACCGCATCCGAAAATCCAGACATCAGCATCAGCTTATTTTCATCATCTAAAGGCAATATCGTAATTTCTATGGGCTGGTCATTAAATGATTCCCGGTTGTACCGGTTAAAAGCATTTTTAGCTTCGTTACCATATACAATATCCACTTTATTGAGCACTACGGCCACATAATGCTGTTCGGCAGGATTATAGCTGAAGCCAGATTGTGGAGCGGGTTTTGGCTTATTGAACACCGATGAATCTATGGAAGGCCTGATAACTGTTTCTTTTGCAGCAGCCACTTCCCGTGCTTTAGGTTCGCCGGTAGCCTTCACCTGCTCCTGCACGCCGGTCTTGGGTTGGGGTATATCTTCAACAACAGCAACAGAATCTTCTTTTGCCCTTTCTATATCCAGGTCGGTGAGGTATTTTTCAATTTCGTCGCGCCGCTTCAATACATTTATAATATTCTCTGCTTTTTTTGATATACCTGCTTCCCTGTCAATATGAATAAGATTCTGAAGCGCATTAATGGCAGAATTATCATCTTTTTGTTTAATGTAGTATATGGATTCTATATATAACAACTGCTGTGTCCAGTAAATATTTCCATAAATACTATCTGCTTTTGCCTTCTGAATAATGGCTTCTTCAAATTTACCTTCCAGGAAGAGATCATATATCTTTTCATAATTCCGGGTAGCATCGTCTTTTAACTGGGTTTTGCGTTTCTCAACAGCCCCCGGATCGTCAATATATTCAATGTATTTACTTTGAGGAGCAATTTTAGCCAGTATTTCCCTGTATTGCTTTGCTTTAACAGGCAAGTTCAGTTTGGTATAGCAATAATGCAGGTCAAAAACGGCTTCTTCCTGGTAACGGGTTTCAGGAAAACGGTTCAGCAGTGCTTCGTAATTTTTAATGGCTTCGGCATAATCTTCAAATTGATCTTTAAAAGCCCTGCCCAATCCAAATAAGGCCGATTGAATACTATCGTTTGAAACCTGTACCGCCCCGGGAGTAAGCGGGAGGTTTTTCATGAGTCCCTCATAACTGATATCTTCAGGATTTTCTATGTTATTCACTGCTCCACCCGCACCAGCCTCATTAACTTTTTCGGGCCCAGGTACTTTAAATTGTGCCGTAATATCTGCCATGCGCCTCCAATTGTCGGTATTTGGCCGTGATCCCCAGTTATTACGAAAAGCTGTAAACCCTTTCGACTTCAATGAATTGTTATCAAAATACCAATCCCCCTTGCCTTCATTTCCTGAAAAAATATCTGTAGTTGCTTTGTTGGCAAAAGGATTGTTCGTACTGGGGTTAAGTGAATCTGACTCCTTTAATCCTCTTTCTTTGCGCAAACGCTTTGCAGCCGCTTTTACATATTTCTCCCGGTCGGCTTCCGGCATAGCGGCTACCTTTTGCAGGCTGTCTTCCACCCTGATGGTTTGTAATTTGGCCACTACCCCGCTTAAGGCATCCTTTCGCAGTGAAATAATTGCGGGATCTTTCACTACCGGGCTATTGATATCCAAGCTGTCGTAAGCGCTATATGCCAGTTCATATTCTTTTTTTTCAAAGGCAAGATCCGCCAGGTATAAAAATGAGCGATTGCGCTGATCAACATTCTCGTTATTATACTTAACACTTTTTAACAGGTATGTTTTAGCTGCTGCAAAATTATTACGTTGCATTTCCATCTGTGCAGCCATATAATAAATAATATTCCGGTAGTTGTAATACTTATCGCGCCTTGCCATTTTAAGCAATTGCTTCACATTTTCATCAATAATCTTTTCTTCGTTATCGCCCCCCGCCAGTTTTATTTTATTTAGCCTTGCATATACTTCCATCACCGGGTCAATGGTGTGTTTAATGCACTGATCAAAATAAGTGCCTGCCTCAGTTGGCTTTTTACTCAATGCGTACAACTGCCCGATCAGGTATTCCCACCTGGCTTTTTCTCCAACATTTTCTGCATTATCCAATGCCGGTATCAAATGATGCGCAGCGCTATCCCACATTTTATTTTTATAAAACAGATAAGCCTGCATTTCTTCCAGTGCCGGCTTTAACCTGGGGGGAAACAGTTCATCGCGTTTCAGCGTTTGTATCAATGCCGACGCCTCATTGTAAGTGCTGTCTTCAATATAATTTCTCAATTGCCACACAAGAGCATCATTGCGACGTGGCGGTTCACTGAAAATTTTAGAAGTGATGCTGGTCTTCTCTTTGGTAGAAACAGAATAGATATTGCCTTCATCATTAAGATTACTGCCTATATACTTTTTAAATCCAAGCTCTTCTTCGGTTTTGGGCTGAAAATGATAATTGAGATATTGAAAAGCTATACCGGCGGAATCGAATTGCTTTTTGAAGAAATAGGCTTTGCCCATCAAAAAATACATATCATCAATCCACTCATTTCTCAGGTCGTGCAGCAAAATACCTGCATTGCACTTTTGAAGTACGGAATCCAGTTCTGTTTTTTGCGATGCTGTAGCCTCAAGCGTATAATTGTAAAAAGGCAATAATTCAGTGTAATCTTCCTGAAACCCCTGTTTAGCGCCGGCAATCACATCTGTTAGTTTCACCTCTGCATTAAAGAAAAAATTATAATGTGTACTCATGCCCTGCATGATCCTGCGTGGTATCGTATATTTGGTGGTAAAGGTTTTATCTGATCCCAGTATGCGGTTTTCGTATTTCTCGGGCTTCTTTACATCAAGGGTTGCATCTTTTTGTGCCATTACTGATGAATAATGACCACAATAAAATAAAATAGTGAGTATAACCGTTAAAAGGAATTTACTATAAGACATGCATGCGTAGTTCGTTCGGTATAATAAACTAAATTTCAGCGAAATTATTTTTAATTGTACATTTTTTCAAGCTTTAGTTCCCACAACCAGGCCAAAGTGGTTATTTTTAACACAAATAACTGATAATGGCAAAGATATTTGATACGGATGGAACCCTGCAACACCTACGTAACCGTTATAGGCTGGTGGTAATGAATGACGATACCTACGAGGAAGTGGTTACATTCCGGCTATCGCGGCTCAGTGTTTACATCACGTTATGCACCATATTTGTAGCTTTGGTAGGCGTAACGGTAGCTTTGCTGGTGTTTACACCGTTGCGTTATTATGTGCCGGGTTATGGGAGTGGTTCAGACAGAAGAGAAATGATAACATTGAAAATGCAGGTTGATTCGCTGGAACAGCAAATGAATTACCGTGATAAATACATGGAAAGTATACAAAATGTGCTAAAGGGAAATACAACGGCGCTTATGGATACAACCCAGTTAAATATCCCCGCAGACGAAAAAAGCGAAGATTAATCATTTAAAACCAATAACTATGTTTTCATCAAAATCCAAATCTGAAATCGAGATACCCGCTTCTTCATCCGGAACAAGCCTCATTGGCGCCGGTACGATTATTAAAGGCGATGTGGTAAGCAGCGGAGATATTCGTATAGACGGAACGCTGAAAGGAAACATCTCCGGTTCTGCAAAAGTGCTGATAGGCGCCGAAGGTGTTGTTGAAGGCGATATTGAAGGGCAGCAGGCCGATATACTTGGAAAAGTTAGCGGTAAAATCATCATCAAAGAATTATTGAACCTAAGAGGTAAAGCTGCTATAAAAGGCAATATCAGCGCGGGCAAATTGCAGGTTGAGCCTACGGTTAGCTTTAATGGCCAATGCCATGTTGGTGAAGGCAGCGTGGCCAATGTTGTAGAAATGCCCGCTGATGATGAACACGCTATTGCGCAATAATTTTTTCTCTTAACCGGAAACTATTTATTTTCCCTGCACGACTCGTACGAACCGTGCAGGGGTTTTATTGGCCTGTACCAAAGCAAATTATATTAACAACACATTCTTTCGGAGGTAAATAACTGTGTCCCTGTTATGCAAAAACCGTTTACTTTTAGGTTTTAATATCAAACCTATTTCCGGTAACAGCAAATATGCAAAAACCCGACAGGCGCAGTATAATATCCATTATCATTCTTATATGCATAGCTCTGGGCATACGTTTGTATGCTTCCAGTTCCGGAACTATTGAATCATCTTATACTTCCGGCATATATCCTTATATCAGTTCTTTTTTAAGAAGACTTTTGGGATCCGTACCCTTTAGTGTGGGAGATGTATTGTATGGTTTTCTTTTTTTCTTTGCTTTGTGGAAGGTGGCACAATGGCCAAAAAGATTGCGAAAAGACAAACTAACAGGGTTTCGTTCAAAAATAGCATGGTTAAAAACCTTTCGCTTTTTTTTGCTGCTCTATATTATTTTTAATTTAATGTGGGGATTGAATTATGACCGCAAAGGGATTCATTATCAAATGGATTTCCGGCGCGAAGAATATTCGAAAGAAGAAGTAATAAACATAAATAATGTATTGCTGCAACAGGTAAATACCTGTAAGGAAGCATTATTGCGCCAGGGCATATCGTATCCATCAACCAAAGATCTGTTTAAAAAAACAAATCATGCTTTTGCAGAGGCAGCAAAAAAATATTCTTTCCTCCGGTATTCACACCCTTCAGTAAAGCCATCCCTTTTTAATTTTATAGGAAATTATTTTGGATTTTCGGGCTACTACAACCCTTTCACAGGCGAAGCGCAGGTTAATACGGATGTTCCGCAATTTCTTCAGCCATATATTAGCTGTCATGAGATATCACACCAACTTGGTTACGCGAAAGAAAACGAAGCCAATTTTGCCGGTTACATAGTGGCTACAGCTTCAGGAGATTCTCTATTCATGTATTCTGCCTATTTTGATCTTTTCCTGTATGCCAACGGCAATTTATACAGAACAGACTCTGTTGCTGCGAAACGTTTTTTAGCATTACTGCATCCTGGCGTTAAAGAAGATATAGAAACCCTTAAGGCCTATTATAAGAAATATGAAAATCCTGCTGAACCGGTCTTTAGATGGTTATATGGAAAATATCTTGAGGCAAATGATCAGCCCCTGGGCATGACTACATATAGTGAGGTGGTGGCCGATGTAATTGCCTGGCATAAAAAATACGGGCAACCGGGAGGGTAGAAATGGCAGGTACGATATACAGCAAAACTTATTTTAAAATATGAAAAAGTTTTTATACCACAATGCCTGATCAATTTGTATATACAAATGAATCAGAAACTATTGTTAACTTGCATCAATAGAATTACTGCTTGCCATCACCAACTGCACATACCGATAAAACCCTGCTCGTACAAATTTCTGCAGGAAACGAAGCGGCCTTTAAAACCTTATTCGACAGGCATCGCCAGCGCTTATTTTATTATATCTCCCGTTTTATAAAGTCTGAACAGGTTGCTGAAGAATTGGTGATGGACACATTCATGAAAATATGGACCGGCAGGGATATTATTTTGCAGATTAATAATTTTGATGCATTCCTTTTTCGCATTGCCCACAATAAATCCATAGACTTTCTGCGCTCAGCCGCTAATGACGCGCATTTAAAAACATTGTTATGGGAAGAGATCCAGGTTGCATCCGGCGAAAGGGCAGATACTGCTGTACTTTTGGAAGAATATGAAGAAAAACTAAGGCAGGCCGTCACATTGCTTTCACCACAACGGCGAAGGATCTATCATTTACGCCGTGAGCAGGATTTTACCCATGACCAGATAGCCGTTCAGTTGGGCATTTCCAAAGCAACAGTAAATAATCATATAGTGGAAGCGCAGCGTTTCATCCGCACCCATCTTTCTGAAAACATGGAACTGACCATATTTATTCTTTTTGCATCCCTTCTTTAACCTGTTTAGTTTATTTTTTCTTTTTCAGCATAGTTACTCCCCTTTACTATTTCGTCTTACAGTAAGCGGTTCCTGTTTCATACTATAACGATTTATTATAAATGACAGATAAAAACTCATGGCAATACTTAGTAGATCAATACCTGGCAAATACTATTTCTAAGGAAGAACTGGAGTTATTGCTTCAAAAAGCAACCGAAGAAGATATGGATGCATTAACGCCGGTACTGCAAAGTCACTGGCAAAAAGCAAAAGAAAAAATCGGGAATAGCGGTAATGAATGGGATGCCCGGTTTGAAGCAATGATGAAAGAAGTCAGAAGCGACGCACCGGTTGTTGTTATGGAAAAAAAGCGCATACCACCCCGTATATATCGAAGCATTGCAGCCGCAGTTGTTATTGCTCTGCTTGGTGGCGCCTGTTTCATATTTTTCCAAGAAAATAATCAGCAAAATACCCTAGCACAAACACCGGTTCATCAAAACAACAATGATTTAACCCCCGGCATTACAGGTGCTGTGTTAACCCTGGCAAATGGAGAACAAATCATACTGGATAGTACAGGCAATGGAATATTAGCTATACAGGGCAAAGCAAAAGTAATGAGCAGGAATGGTCAAATTGTATATGATGCAGGAGACCAAACCAAACAGGAATTCTTACTGAATACGATGTCAACTCCCAGGGGGAGACAATATCAACTGGTATTATCAGACGGTACTAAAGTATGGTTGAATGCATCTTCTTCCATCCGCTATCCGGCAGCATTTTCAGACAAGGAAAGAAAAGTGGAAATAAGCGGCGAGGCCTATTTTGAAGTAGCGCCATTGATCATGGAAAACAAAAAAGAAAAAGTTCCTTTCACCGTAAAAATAATATCCGGTGATGGCAAAGACAGGGGTGAAATACAGGTACTGGGCACCCATTTTAATGTAAACAGCTACGAAGACGAAACAGCAATTAAAACCACATTACTGGAAGGTTCGGTTAAAGTAGTAAAAGGCGCCAGTTTTCGCATGCTTTCACCTGGTCAACAGGCGCAAATCAAAAACCTGCTTCCGAACAATATTCAGATCATTGGTAAAGTAGATGTGGATGCTGTAATGGCCTGGAAGAACGGCTATTTCTCTTTCGGCAATACTGATCTGGCAACCATTTTCCGTCAAATATCGAGATGGTATGATGTGGATATTGAATACAGGGGCGAAATTCCAAATCGCAGATTTGGCGGTGAGATATCAAGAAATACCAATGCATCGCAGGTATTAAAAATTCTTGAAAAAAGTAAAGTGCACTGCACTATAGAAGGGAAAAAAATAATAGTAATGCCCTGATCCGTAAAATAGTTCGGCATTACTATAAGATAATGATGATCCAAACAAAAGCCGCCCTGAATTGAGGTCAGAGCGGCGGAAGTTCAGGTTATCCAATTCCGATTTGGCATCGGGATAGCAATTGTTTCGACGAACTGCTCATTGTTTAACCAAAAACTGTTCAAAACTATGCAAAAAGTTCCGTGTATCCGCTACAGGATACCAATCAAAACCTGCCTGCCGGCAAGGCAGGCGCTGATTTTTATGAAGCTTACAGCCATCCTTATTCTGGCAGCCGCTCTTCAGGTTAGTGCCAAAGGGTTTTCCCAGAAAGTAACCCTTTCAGAAAAGAATACAGCACTTACAAAAGTATTCAGGGAGATCAAAAAACAAACCGGGTACGGGTTCTTTTTTGATGAATCATGGATACAGTTATCGGTTAAAGTAACCATTAAGGTAAAAGAAGTACCATTGAAAAAAGCATTAGACATCTGTTTCCGAAATCAACCACTCACTTATTCCATTGTTGGCAATACCGTGGTGGTGCAGTTGAAACAGCAAGCTACTGCAGCACCTGCTGTTGAAACGCAGCCTTCTCCTCCCCCACCCATTGATATCAGGGGCAGAATAACCGATGCAGAAGGCAATCCGTTGAACGGGGCTACTATAAAATTAAAAGGAACAGAGCGTGGTACCACTACAGACGGAAATGGAAATTTTACATTGCAAATTCCCGATGAGGGAGGAGTCCTGGTGGTGTCTTTCATCGGCTATCAAACACAGGAAATAAAAGCTACGGCAACAGGTTCCATGAATATTGTTCTGGTAGCTGCCGAGGCACAATTGGATGATGTAGTAATCGTAGGTTATGGCACACAGAAAAAATCCAATTTAACAGGAGCAGTTGCACAAATAGATTCAAAAATGCTGGAAGACCGGCCCATAAACAATGTTGGGCAGGCTTTGCAGGGTGTGGTACCCAATTTGAATGTTAATTTTAGCGATGGACGTCCGGGAGGCAACGCCAAGTTCAATATCAGGGGTTTTACTTCTATTACCGGAGGTAACCCACTGATACTTATTGATGGCGTTCCGGGCGACCTCAACCTGCTTAACCCTCTCGATGTAGCCACTATTTCTGTATTAAAAGACGCTTCTTCAGCCGCTATTTATGGCGCCCGTGCGGCTTATGGTGTAATACTGGTTACCACCAAACAGGGCAAACAGGGTAAATTACAGATAACATACAGTAATAATTTTTCTGTGGCTAAACCCACTACCAGCCATGAATTTATGACGGATGGGTATGAAACAGGTAAATTGATTGATGAAGCTTTTCAAATTACTACCGGAAACGATTACACGGGATATACAGATGATGATTACGCAGAATTGAAAAAAAGACAAACAGACCATTCTTTGCCCTCGGTTGTTATACAGAATCGTAACGGACGTGATATGTACGTAGGGTATGCCAGCACAGACTGGTGGCATTATTTTTTTCGCGAAGAAATGCCTTCTATGAGTCATTCGCTCCAGGTTTCCGGAGGATCAGAAAAAATAGATTTTGCGATCTCGGGCCGTTATTACCAACAACTTGGCATGATGCGGATGAACAGGGACAAATACTCTGCCTATAACCTGCGCGCGAAAGTAAATGCACGGCTTACGCCCTGGTTAACCATCAGCAACAACATACAGTTTGCCGCAAATAACTATGATTATCCGGGCTCTGGCTCACGCGGGGATATCAATACCTCTTTCGTTTACCTGGGTGTACATGCCCTGCCTTCTTATTCACCTGTAAACCCGGATGGCACTTTTACATTCAGAAGTCAACTCAATAATTACGGTATTGCCGATGGCAGAAACCTTGAACTGCAATATGGAAAAGCCAAATCGCAGGAACAGGAATATAACATGACCAATACCGTTAGTGTAACACTCCAGCCCGTTAGGGATATCAGCATCGTGGGTAGCTATAGTTACGATCTGCATCCTTATTCTAATTTCCATCGTAGCACCGTTAATCCCTGGTCTGTTTACCCGGGACAAATTGATTACAATGGCAATGATTATTATACCGAATCATCCAGCACCGATCAGTATCACGTAATCAATGCATATGCAACTTACACCAAAGACCTGGGCAATCACTCCTTAAAAGTAATGGGCGGATACAACCAGGAACTGAAGAAATATTATAACATCAACGGACGCGCCAATAATTTACTGTCGGAAGACCTGAATGCGCTTGATCTCGGAACCAGCGACCAACAGGTAGGAAGCGACAGGGTAGAATGGGCGCTGAGAGGCATTTTTGGAAGAATAAATTACAATTACGCCAACAAATACCTGCTGGAATTAAACGGAAGGTATGATGGCAGTTCTCATTTCCCCGAGGGAAGCCGCTTTGGATTTTTTCCTTCGGTGTCTGCGGGCTGGCGCATAAGCGAAGAAGCTTTTTTTACACCATTGAGGAATGTAATTTCCGAATTAAAAATACGTGGTTCCTATGGTTCATTGGGTAATCAATCGCTCAGCACAAATCTCCGTGGTTCTAACTATCCTTATATCCCCGTAATGAGCACAGGTTTATCGCCCTGGTTAATGAACGGAAATAATTCGCAATACCTGAGAGTGGGAAGCCCGGTTTCTCCCAAACTAACCTGGGAAAGAACAACCTCGGTAGACTTTGGTGCAGACCTCGGATTCATTAACAATCAACTAAACGTAACATTTGATTGGTACGAGCGTAAGACACTGGATATGCTTATTGCAGGCAAAACCCTTCCTGGCGTATTTGGAGCAGGCTCACCGCGGGAAAATGCAGGCGATCTTGAAACCAAAGGATTTGATTTATCTGTTCAGTGGAAAGATCGCACAAACATAGGTGGAAAACCTTTTTCGTATAATGCAGGCATTGTTTTGTCTGATTCGAAATCGTACATCACCAAGTTCGACAACCCATCCAAACTACTCAATAATTATTATGCAGGAGAACGGATAGGCCAACTTTGGGGGTACACCGTAGATGGATATTTTCTCTCAGATGATGAAGCTGCTAACTATAAGGTAAACCAGGATTATGTTAACAGAACCAGGTTGCGTTCGCCAGGTGATGCCAGTAAGCTGCAGGCCGGAGATTTGAAATTTGTTGACATAGATGGCAATAACATAATTAATGATGGCAAAAATACGCTTGATGATCACGGAGACTTAAGTGTAATAGGTAATAGTTTGCCACGATACTCTTTTGGTATTACAGGAGGAGCAAACTGGAACGGGTTTGATTTGTCAGTGTTTTTCCAGGGCGTAGGTCACCAGGACTGGTACCCGGGAAGTGAAACCTATTTTTATTGGGGAGTATATGGCCGCCCATATTATTCCTTTATACCAAAAAATTTCAGGGAACAGATTTGGACTCCTGATAATCCGGATGCTTATTTTCCAAAACTTAGAGGATATGCTGCAAGGGACGGCAATGCGGCGCTAAGGGTAGTGAATACAAAATACATGCAAAACATAGCCTATATCCGGATGAAAAACCTGACAGTAGGTTACAGCCTGCCACCATCCCTGCTTCAAAAATGGAATATAGATAAAGTGAGGGTATACTTTAGTGGAGAAAATATTTTTATTTCAACTCCATTTGAATCCAAATATGTAGACCCCGAACAGGTATCTGCCGATCCAACAGGAGGAAGGGGCGATAACGATGCCCGGAATTACCCGTTTTTCAAGAATTATTCCTTCGGACTGGGCATCACTTTTTAGTGTTCATTTAAAAGCATATTACATGAAAAAAATAATTTTTATACTATCGCTTATAACCGGAACGTTTGTTTCCTGTAACAAAGATTTTTTACAAAGGGAACCGCTTTCCCAGCTATCGCCCAACAGCAGTTTCAGCAGTGAAAACCAGTTAAAGCTTTACACCAATTCCTTTTATAACGGTATATTTCCCACAGCGGTT
>CAMPJQ010000040.1 GCA_946886925.1 uncultured Terrimonas sp. | reverse complement strand
CTTAATTATTCATCATCAAACAGATCAGTAAGGTTTGTCGAAGAAAAAAGGATTATTAAAATTGCTTTGCAAGCTTGCCGGTGAATAAAGGCAGTTTTAAGCCTTTATCACTTTGTCGTAATGCGAAAAAGGACAGGAAACAAAAAACCACTTTTTTTCATGCTATTTTTATTATCTTTCTGAAACACACTACATATCATGTCTTCCGACGCCCCACGTATTGTTTCTTCCGATGGAGAATTAATCCAGAATCTTCAGGAAAACAATTTGCTTAAAAGAAAAGCTGAGGATGCGTTATTTAATCGGTTTGCCTATTTTATAAAGGAAGGGATAAAAAAATATGAATTGCAGGAAGATGAATCCTTTGATGCATATTCGGATACCATTTTGCATGCTATTGATAATATCAGGAAAGGACATTTTGAAAACAGGTCTGCACTTAAAACCTACCTGTATAGAATATTTATTAATAAATGTGTTGACCTTTTGCGAAAGAAAACGACCAATAAGAACAGTGTTCATCACACTTCATCTGTTTCGGATATGCTTCTGTTAATGGCCGATCCGGCAAAAACAATTGTTCAGCAATTGATTGAACGAACGGATAGGGATGCGTTGAAAAACAGGTTGCTGGAGTTGGGAGAAAACTGCCGGAAGTTGTTAACATTGTTTGCGGATGGATACAACGATAAGGAGGTATCGGTACTACTGGAATACAGATCTGCAGATGTAGTAAAAACAAGCCGTTTGCGTTGCCTGGATAAACTACGGCTATTGTATAATGTTAAAAAAAGCTGAGATGGATAGTATGGAATATATTGATGATTATTTTAACCGGACAAACACGGCGGAGCAAAAGCAACAGTTTGAACAACGGATCATCAGTGATGCATCATTTGCAGAAGATGTGTCCTTTTATATTTCTACCCACGAGGTAACTAAGGAACAGCTTCAAATCCAGAAAAAACAAAGGTTCAGAGAGATATATGAACAGCAAAAAACAGTCCTGCCCCAAAAACAGCCGGTTAGACAAATGTGGAAATATGCGATTGCTGCATGCACAGTGGCAGTGATAGCAATGTCACGGCTACTGTTCAGTTCAGGCACTTCTCTGAAACAACTCGCGGACGACTATGTGCAGCAAAACTGGGAAACTTTAGATATAACAATGAGCAGCAGACAAGACAGCCTGCAAAAAGGAGCGGCATTATTTAATGCTGGCAAACCGGCAGCAGCATTATTACAGTTCGAGGCCATTGCAGCGAAGGATTCCGCAAATTTCAACGCAAAGAAATATGCCGGCATTGCTGCCCTCCGGCTTTCTCAATATGATAAAGCACTTTTTTATTTTTCTGCACTGGCAAGTGATACTGCCTTACACAGCAACCCAGGCAGGTTTTACCAGACCATTGCTTTGGTCAAAAGAGGCGAGCCTGCTGATACAGATGCGGCAAAAAAGCTATTGCACGAAATAGTAGCAGGCGATTTAGAAGGAAGTAGGGAAGCGAAACAGTGGTTGAAGAAGTTGGATTGAAGACATAGCGCCAAAATCAAATCGCCACCTGCATTTCAGAATGGTTCTTCTTCCACCCACTCCCCCAATCCTTTCCTGATGAGCACAGGATCCTTCCCTGTACAATCAACAACAGTAGATGGCGTTACGCCGCCGATGCCGCCGTTTATAACAATGTCAACCAGTTTATTAAAATTCTCTTCAATGATTTCAGGATCGGTATACTCCTCCACCATATCGCCGGGCAGGGTTGTACTCAATATAGGATGCCCCAGTTCCTGCACGATCATTCTGGCAATTTTGTTTTCCGGCACCCTTATACCCACCGTGTTTTTTTTACTTTTCAATATTTTGGGCACTTCCTTACTTGATGGTAATATAAATGTGTAGGGACCGGGAAGATGGGTTTTTAATATGCGGTATAAAGGCGTGTCAATGCTTTTGGTATAAATGCTCAGGTCGCTGAGATCGTAACACACAAATGAAAAATTAGCTTTTTGCGGATCCACATGCTTAATGCGTGCAATACGCTCAATGGCTTTATGCTGAAAGATGTCGCAGCCCAAACCATAAATGGTATCCGTGGGGTATATAATGATGCCGCCATTTTGCAAACATTCCACAATGGTTTTTATTTGGCGGGGTTGCGGATCAACAGGATGTACGTGCAAAAGCATATGTGATGAACAAATTAATTTTTAGCAATGACGACCGGGGCAGAAGGCTGGAAAATAAATGGAGAAAATGGGTTCTTTAACGATCAGCTCCAAACTTTTGTTCCTTCGCTGCAATTGGCACAAATGTCAATATTCTTGCGGCTGGTCATCAACTCACTGCGGAATTGCCTGTAATTATCATTGTGCCATATTTCTTTAAATGACTGCATTTTTAAATTACCCAGACGGTGCATGGCATCTTTATCGAAGCAGCAGGGAACTACCAGCCCATCCCAGGTAATTACATTGGCATGCCACAATTTCCAGCAATGATTGTTCAGTTTATTTTTTACTTTGTATTGTCCGTCCTTGTCTTTTTTGTAACGGCTGAATTTACCGACAGAAGGAATTAAATTGTTGGGGTCATTTTCATAATCGTATACCTGGGCTGTTTTAAACCATATATCGTCAACACCCACTTCTTTTGCCAATTGTTTTACTTCTTCTACCTGGTGTTCATTAGGCTTTACTACGAGGAACTGAAAAATAATAAACGGGGTTTTGCTTTTCAGTTCTTTTTTCCATTTCACTATATTTTTAGCGCCTTCTAATACTTTATTTAATTTGCCCCCGCGCCGGTATTGCTGGTATACCTCCTGTGTAGTACCATCAATGGAAATGATCAACCTGTCTAAACCACTTTCTACAGTTTTCCGGGCATTGGCATCATTTAGATAATGCGCATTGGTTGATGTTGCAGTATAAATTTTTTTTTGTGAAGCGTACTGCACCATTTCGAGGAAGCCGGGGTTGAGATAAGGTTCGCCCTGGAAATAAAAAATAAGATATAAGAGCTCTTTGTGTATTTCATCAATGGTTTGACTAAAGAAATCTTTTTTAAGCATGCCTGTAGGCCGGGTAAAACTTCTTAAGCCGCTTGGGCATTCGGGACAGCGCAGGTTGCACGATGTAGTAGGTTCAAAAGAAACAGAAATAGGATAGCCCCATTGCACCGGTTTTTTTCTCCAGCGACTTATATAATAGCTGCTTAATACCTTGCCGGCATTCCAGGCACGGCGAAGGCTAAGTTTGGACAATAAATTGATGCTATCGTGAATATGAATGCCAGGCATGAGCATAAAGGTAAAGAATATCAACTATCCATTTTACATAGCAGCCGGTACCCTCCAAAGGGGGGAAACCGTTATATAGTTATTTCAGTAATTCATCTACTCTCACAAGGCGGTATTGCTTTTGTTTTAAATAATCCACCAGCCTGCCTAAACGATGATACATTTTGTCTGTTCGTTTGGCATCGGTGCCAATATGCAGCAATAAAATGAATCCATTCAGTCCATGCGATTGTTCATATCTGGTTATGGATTGATATATGGTATCCGATGACCGGTAGTTTTTCATATTGGGTGTAGTATAATCCGCATTGCTTAGTGTGCCAGGTGTAAAATTGATCAACTGCAGTCTGGATTGATGTGTCCATGCAGTAATACTGTCATTGTACCATTCATAGGGAGGCAGAAAAAAGGAAGCAGTTTTTTTTGTTATGCCAAAGCCGTTCATGGCAGTATAGCTATGCTGCAGGTCGGAGCTAAATTCTTCTTTTGTTACCAATAAGCTGTCTCTTTTGTACCAGTCGCAATACAGCAAATGCTTATCGGAATGACTGCCCAGGTAATGCCCATCTTTCTTTAAATGTTTAATAAGCTTGTTAAAGGCGGGATTCCGGTAAAAGTTCCCGGTAAGAAAGAAGGATGCTTTTACTTTTTTTTCTTTTAATGTATTTGCAATAAAATTACCGCCATCTCCAAACTCATCTCCTGTAAAAACAATGGCGATGGCTTTGGTGTTTGTGTCGCCCCTTATTATACCACCATGGCTGTAGCTGAATTTTTTGTGCTGGTTATTGCCGGTTAGCGTTTTTTTTTAGAAATTTTTGCGGGTAAAAAGTCACCACTTTCTTTAGCTGCCAGCAGGTATATCAATGAAGCTGTTCCATCCATGGTGGGCTCGTTGGTGCTGTAATCACCCGAATCATCGTGATATACTGCCAACTGGCTTTGAAACTGCGCATATTCGTCGGGTTTAGTAAGCTGCAGCCCGATAAGATTTCCAAAAATACTTCCATATACAGGTCCATCCACAATGCCGCCGTTAACCGGGAAATTGCCCACTTTTAAAAATGAAGCATGCGGGTCAGCGGGTGTATCGCCCCATGATGGTAAACCATATACCATGCTCGTTCCCCAGGGATTGCAGCCGAACAACCAGTCGAAGTTGGCCTGCTCCAGTTCTTCAAAGCCTGTATCACCGGTGGCCTGCCTGTACCAGTAACACTGTATCGCGAATGAAGTGGTAAGGTTATTGCTGCACCATATAAAAGGCACACCGCGTAAAAACGCATTCTGTTTTGCTTTGTTCCACACCAGTTCAATTCCCTTTTTGTAATATCCGGCTACAGTATCCCTTCTGTTATCGTTTAATTTTTTGATCAGTTCGTAATGACCCACATTAATAAAGGGATACCACTGGTAATGACTGGCGGTATCAGCACCCAGCCAGGGGGTTAGCGGTTCTTTTTGTGCCAGCCTATAAGCATAGTCAATCCCATTGGTTCCGCTTAACTGAGCTTTAGCACCCTCGCCAAGCATCGCACCCGCCAGTTCCATGTCGTCCATCCAGTTGTCTTCGGCATAAATATAAGGTGATGCTACTGAAGCGGTTTGCGTGTTGCCCGGCTTCTTTAATCCAAATGCGAAAGCGGTGCGCGACTTTTCTTTTAATGTTTTTGAATAATCGTCATCCAGCGAGTTAAAAACGAGAGATCCCAGCGAAAAAGCACTGCTGAATTTACCTGCTGTTGAAGAAGTGCCCTTTGTATGGTTCATAAATTTCCCCCGTATTTGCGGTTCTCCGCTTACGAAATAAACAGGCCGCTGGTATCCACGGCCGTACTGACTATCCATTCCGGGCATACGCATCCCGATATGATCCCGGTCATCGGCTACCTGGTTAAACATCCAGTCTGCACGCGGATGCATTTTTAACAGCCAGTCTAACCCCCAGCGCGCTTCGTCTAATACATCGGGTATATTGTTTCCTCCTTCCAGTCCATTGGCCTGGTGGGCATCACCAAAAGCCCCGGGGAAATCGCGGTACGCAGCGAGCAAATGAAAGGTGGCATTGGCCGAAGTGGTTACATATTGCAGGTAATCGGTTGCATCGTGCCAGCCGCCACTAACATCAATAAATGTGCTATCGGGCATAGGACCGTAGAGCGTAAATCCGTCCTGCGTATGACAACTGTCTTTGGTAACCGGGTTGAAATTATTGCGTTGCTGCCGCATGTAGTACAGGCAAAAATCGGCAGCGCCCTTGTATACATCGTTGCCAATTTCAAATTCAGGCGATAGGGTATTGCCTGCCTGCAAATAATAACGCCCGGGATTTTTGAATGCGGAGAAATTTAAACGTAAGGTTTCACTAAATGGTCCGTATGCGCCAGAAAACTTGCCGGACTTTGCGCTTAATACCACTTTTTTTGAAACGGCATCTATCAATTGCCATTGCTTAAACGAAGGTTTTTCTTTACCGCCCCATACCGCTACTTTAATGCCCTCCGGCTTATAACCCAATTGGTTAATGCGTATCCATGAAGATTGCGAAAAAGTCATTTGGCTGCTGAGTGTTAAAAGTGCAAATACAATGATACGAACAGTAACATTCATGTTTTTTATGTTTGTGTGATGTGTGTAACAGAAAATCATCTTCGTTTGGTTCGATGAACTTTATGGTACTCACTGTTTATGATACTTCATTTCAAAGCCCTTAAGATCAGGAGCAAATTTCCGCTTTCTTTCCAACTCATGCTGGTAAATGATGTTTCCTACTTCTTTAAAAAAGGGATACCCCAGTTCTTCATACTCATATTTATCATCATTAAGTATTCCGTCGCGGTTTACATAAATAGTACCGCTTAGCATAAACTCCACTTTATTTTTAAAATCAACTATGTAAGCAATATCCGTTAAAAAGCCATAGCTCCAGCCGGTTTTATTGAATACTCTTATATGTTCCGGGATTTCGGTTTTACCGGATTTAAACATAAAAAACTTGGTATAGCTGTCAAAATATACTGTGGTATCATATTTAGGAAATTTGCTTTCCGCCGGTAGCTTCGACATGTATTCATATAAAAACTTATAGTCGTCTCCGGTAAGACCGAACCTTTGGTGTGCAGGCACCGAAGCGGGAAACAAAACGGATTGCAGTATCTGCTGCAGGTCTTCGAGCGGCGCATTGTTGTGCGTGGTAAATTCCATAGGAGCATGAACCAAACTATCGTCGCGGTTATAATGCGCCTGTCCTACCAGGATCTTTTTACTGAAATCAAAATTCAGATCATTGTAAGCGGCAGATTGTTTATAAAGTAATTTTCCCGGGCCATCAACAAACCGTACAGGATTGGTGTAACGGTTCTCCTCTTCCGTGGCGCGAACAAAGCGGCGGGTAATGCGAAAATCTTTATACCCCATTTGCCAGAGCCGCTCATTGATGGTTTTTTGGCCGATGAATTCGTACAACCGGTTATAAGCATCGTTATCGCTTACTAAGAATATTTTTTTTATGTAATGGGCAATAGAAGGCAACCCGTTTTCGGCGCTGCTATCTTCCATAACAGTTGTTTGCCCGGTGTATGCACTATCCGTTAGCATTGGGGTAAATTTGTTTACGCCCTGTTTATTTATTTTGTTCAACTTTTCCAATGCCAGGAAAGCCAACGGCATTTTTACAGTAGAGGCGGGGTTAAAATACTGGTTTCTATCAACATGGAGATGATGATGTGTAAACGAAGGTTTGTTATTGTGGTCGCGGTTGATCTGTGTATAGATCAACTGGTACTGAAAACTGTTGGGATTGTTTAATACATGAAGTAGCGGTTCCGAAGCATTATTGCGTAATAACTGCGAAAGCCATGCGTTTGTTTTTACCTGTGCGTTCATATGCTGTGTGGTGGAAAATAGAGTAAGAAAGAGCAGAAACATTTTCATACAAAAAAGGTACAAAACATTCAGTTATATTGCAGTTTAAAATTTTAGCTGTGCAATTGGTTTCCTACCTCCGCGATTCGAATGATCAGTTGGCCCTTTTAATTGGTGACTTTTTATATAATATGGATGAGCTGCATCCCGATCTGCCGGGAAGCATTGGTATGTTCCTGAATTACTGGGAAGACGCTTTTCCGTTGGCAAAAAGGGCTGAAGAAGGCGTTAAAGCCGGGAGGTTTCTGCAAAACAGGGGTATTCCATACAATACAGTGCAATTATTGGCCCCTGTTCCTTTTCCCACCTCATACAGGAGTGCGCATTCCTTTTACCGGAACGTTGTTGCCGACAGTAGCAACCGTGATGTGTTCATACCGCAGAAGTTTGATCAATACCCCGGATTCCATTTCGGCAATCATCACAGCATACAAGGTACCGGAGAGATACGTTGCCTGCCCGATCATTTGGAAAACTTAGATTTTCAATTCGGGGTGGCCATTGTAATCTGTAAGCATGGCAGGAACATTCGCGCGGCACATGCGGATGAATATGTGGGCGGCGTGATGATCATGAATGATATGTGCGCAAGTAAATTGCAAATGGGAGTAAATTCCCCACTAGCAGGCGGAGCAGGTTTTTCAACTGCAACAGGACCGGTACTGATAACACCTGATGACCTGGAGCAGTTTGAGATGCCCGCCCCGGAAAATCATATCGGGAAAAGCTGGAACCTGCCTGTGATGTGCAATATAAATGGAGTTCAGATGAGTGAATGGAATTTGGGTGATATGACCTGGACTTTTGCAGAGCTTATTGAACAGGCTTCTTATGGAGCCGATCTCTATCCCGGCGACATTATCGGGAGCGGAGCCCCGGATGGTGGATGTTTCTTTCAACTGAACCAAACCGGTAAACAAAACAATCCTGCTTATAACGCGCAGTGGCTGCAAGCAGGTGATGCAATAGAAATGCAGGCAGGCTGCCTGGGCTGCCTTAGCAATTTGATTGTTGCCGAGGAGGAAAACTGGAGCATTTTAAAAGAGAAGAAAATATAGAAGAACGGTAATACAATTGCTGTCTATCTTTCTACCTTTACAATATCAATTTATTAATATGATAAAGAAAATATACGTTATTGTTTCGTTGGTGCTTTTTGTGTTCTTAACTTCCTGTTTAGACACAGAAGAAAAAATTGTGATCAATAAAAACAACAGCGGTATTTATACGCTTACCCTTGATATGAGCAAAATGCTGCAGCTCATGGACCAGTTTGGCCAGGAAAAAAAAGATGATTCTAAAATACCGGAAAAAAAAGATTCAACTGTTTACTTTAAATCCTTTGTAGATACTTCCACCGTGCTTTCCGCCAGGGAAAAAGAAATGTTTAAAGATGGAAGCCTGCGGATGCGGGTAGATGAAGCGGAAAAAGAATTAATTATCGTTCTCAATTTTCCCTTCAGGCATATAGGAGATTTACCGGAACTCAAATCATCTTACATGTCGGTAATAGACAAATTGGGTATATCAAATAAATTGAAGAGCCCTGGCGACAGTGGATCTGCGGAAGATGTGCCGCAAGAGATAGCAAAAGACAAAAATATTTTGAATCCCGCCCGTGATGCATTTGCTTTTGCCGCCGCACCGGGAAAGCTGTCCAATACACTCGTGAATAAAGATTTATTCAATAACAAGATACAGAACGATTCATCTATGCAAATGCTTCAGCAAATGTCAATGATGATGGGAGATATGAATTATAAAACGATTATTGTTTTACCCAGGAAGGTAAAAAAATATAAGGGCAACCAAACCATTTTGTCTGATGATAAAAAAACGCTCACCTTTTTAACAACGCTGAGCGATATGCTCAACCGGCCGGAAACGGCTGAGTACACTGTGGAATATTGATGTACCTGTCGGATATTCGGACAAAAGCCGGAAGACGAAATCAGATGAAATACAAAACACCAAAAAGCAAATAACAAGAAACAAATAAAAGTCAAAGGTCCAATCCGAAGCGAAATACAATATCCAACTTGTTTGCCGTGGATACAGATGCTTCAGTATTCGTTGTTCGAACCTGGAAGGGTCGTAGTACTTTTATCGTATAGTTTATAAACGTTTGGAACCTGAAAAGGTTAATACAAGTCCACATCCGTAATGCTGTCGGCCCCCGCTGCAGAAGGGTGAGGCCGCTTTGGAAATAAGCATAAAAAGGCTTTTTCTATCCTGAAAAGATACAAGGTTTATAATGGAAAAGAACAAGGGTTGGAGGAAAATCTGACTTCACCGCGATCAAAACAAGTGCTTCGATACCCGTTGCGGCCGATAACTTCTCAAAGCCTAAAATCCGAAGGAAGCTTTCAGATCAGCCTTGAGCTATGAGCAGTGAGTGTTTCACTGATAGCTAATGGCTGATTGCCCTCCCTGCCATCTCAGTTTTGTTTACCTTTGCCCTTAGTTTTCTTTTATACTTATATTATGCAGTGGTATTGTGAATCCTTAACTGAATATAAAAGGCTTAAAACCAGGGAAGTAAATATTGGGGGATTGTTAACGGGCAATTTTCATCCCATTCGTGTGCAAACCATGACCACTACCGATACGATGGATACCCTGGCTACGGTGGAGCAGTCTGTTCGTTGCATTGAAGCCGGCGCAGAAATGGTTCGGATCACTGCACCCAGCAAAAGAGAAGCAGAAAATTTGCTCAACATTAAAAATGAACTCCGCAAACGGGGGTACGATACGCCGCTTATCGCCGATATTCATTTTACGCCCAATGCAGCCGAAATTGCAGCGCGTATTGTTGAAAAGGTGCGGGTAAACCCCGGCAATTATATTGATAAAAAGAAGTTTGAATTTATTGAATACACCGATAGCGCATACCCGAAATAGAAAGAATAAGGCAGCGGTTTACCCCATTGGTGAAAATTTGCAGGGAATATGGAACGGCTATGCGCATTGGAACCAATCATGGTTCGCTGAGCGACCGCATCATGAGCCGCTATGGCGATACGCCCATGGGCATGGTGGAAAGCGCTATGGAATTTTTGCGGATCGCCCGCGATGAAAGTTTTCACAATATCGTGCTCAGCATGAAGTCGAGCAATCCGCAGGTAATGGTGCAGGCTTACCGTTTGCTGGTAAGGCAAATGACCGACGAGTTTAAGGAATGTTACCCGCTGCACCTGGGCGTAACAGAAGCGGGTGACGGGGAAGACGGAAGAATAAAATCTGCAATAGGCATCGGCACTTTGCTGGAAGACGGCATAGGTGACACCATACGGGTATCCCTAACCGAAGATCCTGAGTTTGAAATACCGGTATGCCGTGATATTGTAAAACGTTATCCTGCGGAGTCACTCACCATTCCCCATCCACCTCTTGCCCCTTACTCCTTACCTCTTATCACTAACTACTCCCCCTTCCAGTATAAACGGCGGGAAACCTTTGTGGTTAATCATGTCGGCGGGCACAGTGTTCCCGTGGTTATAGCGGATATGAGCAAGGCAGGCGCCATTACAAAGGAAGTTTTACAACGTATAGGATATAGCTATGATGAAGCACTTGATAAATGGAACATTAGTGATCTTGCGGCTGATTATATATTCTATGACAGTGATGAATTGCCTTTCGCATTACCGGGAACCTTAAAAGTGATCCTTCCGGCAAAGCGCTGGCTGCATTGCACGGATAAAGAAAAGTATTATCCTTTGTTTGCTTTTGAGGAATATCTTAACGCCGGTCATCAACAAAAAAGCGACATATTAAATATTGTAATGCTCGATTGTTTTAACGAGAAAGATGCGTTCGATATAGATAAACTGGATAAAATAAAAAATGATCCTGCTGTAGTGCTTGCACTGAGCAGTACCAATAAGAATGCAATGCAATCGGTACGGCATATGTTTACGAAGCTGTTGCAAAAAGATATTCGTAATCCTGCTGTATTGATAACCGATAGCAACTGGCAAACACCCGATGAACATCTTATACATTTTGCCACCGAAACCGGCGCCTTGTTCTTAGACGGCTTTGGAGACGGTATTTGTTTGGGAATGGCTGCAGGCAGCTATGCACTGCTTGCCAGTAGTTACGGACAACTCAATGCCAGTGGAAGAAATTATGTTGATAATAAAAGCCCTGAGCAATTTATCAACAGCACGGCTTTCAGCATCCTCCAGGCAACACGTACGCGC
>CAMPJQ010000039.1 GCA_946886925.1 uncultured Terrimonas sp. | reverse complement strand
CAATAAAGAGTGGTCAAAAATACCGTCGCCGAAACTGGTGCCTCAGCCGGAACTGATATGCCGGCAATCGAGCATCAGAAAAAAACATAAATAGTAAGATGATACCCGGAAAATATGATGCAGAGCCATTAAAGGAAAATTTCAGGGAACGCTTTCATGCAGCGCCCATGCTGTTCCGTTCTCCCGGAAGAATAAATATCATTGGCGAGCATACCGATTATAATGAAGGATTTGTGCTTCCCGCGGCTATAGATAAAGCCGCATATGTTGCCGTTAGCAAAAGAAATGACGATAACATAAAGCTTGCTTCACTTGCATTTGATGAAACGTACACCTGTAAGATTTCAGAAGTGCGCCCGTTAAAAAGCTGGACGGATTATGTGCTGGGCATAATTGACCAGTTAACGAAACACGGTATTGATATCGGCGGGTTTAACTTTGTATTGGATGGGGATATTATAATAGGAGCGGGACTATCATCTTCCGCCGCGGTGGAATGCAGTGTTCTATATTCATTGAATGAATTGTTTGCATTGGGACTATCTAAAATACAAATGGTAAAAATGGCACAAGCCGCTGAGCATGAATTTGCGGGTGTAAAATGCGGTATTATGGATCAGTTCGCATCTGTGTTTGGTAAAGCAGATCATGCTATACAATTGGATTGCCGGAGCCTTGAATACCAGTATGTGCCTTTACACATGGAAGGGATCAAGATCGTACTTTTTAATTCCAATGTATCACATTCGCTGGCATCTTCGGAATACAATACCCGCAGGCAACAATGCGAACAGGGTGTGGCCTGGGTGCAGCAGCAAATGCCGAAAGTACAATCACTGCGCGACGTGTCGCTTGAAATGCTTCAGCAGCACGTGCTGCCAAAAGACGCATTAATATATAAGCGTTGCAAATATGTGCTGGAAGAAAATCTTCGCTTACTCGCCGCATGTGATGATCTTAAAAAAGGTGATACAGCCGCATTAGGACAAAAAATGTTTCGTACGCATGAAGGCCTGAGTAAGGAATATGAAGTGAGCTGCAGCGAGCTCGACTGGCTGGTTCAATATGTGCACAATGAGAAAGATGTGCTAGGCGCCAGGATGATGGGCGGCGGCTTTGGAGGATGCAGTATTAACCTTGTAAAAGAAAATGCAGTAGATGCACTGGTTGAAAAAGTGAATACACAATACAGGCAGGCTACAGGCTTAACACTCAGCGCTTATGTTGTGCAAATAGCTGACGGCACAGAAGAAATATAAATCAATAAAACCCGAACGATTGTTATGATAAAAATAAAAATCTTTACAATTGCCTGCCTTGTGGCGGTAACGGCCTGTAACCAGGGAGTCAAAGAGCAGGATACGGAAAAAAGCGGGGCAGAAACTGCTGTCGTGAACGCATGTGTGCCCTCATTGGAGAATAAAAATTTTGAAGACACGATAGATGGTAAATCTACCGGCTTGTATACACTGAAAAACAAAGCTGGTGCCTGCGCTGCCATCACCAATTACGGGGGCAGGCTGGTGAGCCTTGTCGTGCCGGATAAGGATGGTAAGCCTGTTGATGTGGTGGTTGGGTTTAAAAATGTGCAGGACTATGTAAATTCCACCGAACCTTATTTTGGCGCTACGATAGGACGGGTAGGCAATCGGATTGCAAAAGGAAAGTTTAGCTTAGATGGAAAAACCTACACCTTGTTTACCAACAATGGGCCCAACACATTGCATGGAGGAAAAAAAGGTTACCAGGATGTGGTTTGGGATGCCATTCAACCGAATGATTCCACATTACAATTGAAATATTTATCCAAAGACGGTGAGGAAGGCTTTCCGGGAAATTTGAATATAACGGTACTCTATACCCTTGCGGCAAATAATTCACTGAAAATAAATTATGAAGCCACCACCGATAAAAAAACGGTTGTGAACCTTACCAATCATGCTTTTTTTAACCTGAATGGTGAAGGCAGCGGAACCATTAATGACCACGTGCTGCAGATCAATGCGGATAAATACACACCGGTTGACGCTACATTAATACCCACAGGCAAACTGGAACATGTAGAAGGAACCCCATTTGATTTTCGCCAGCCAACAGCTATCGGGAAAAGAATTGATACGGTAAATAACCAACAGCTAAAAAATGGCAGTGGGTACGATCACAATTTTGTACTTAATGAAAATGATCCTGTTACGCTTCATGAAGCTGCAGAAGCAACAGGCGATAAGTCGGGCATTGTAATGAAAGTATATACAACCGAGCCCGGACTTCAGTTTTACGGCGGCAATTTTATGCAGGGAAAAAATACTTTTAAGAGTGGAGCTAAGGATAATTTCAGAACCGCGTTTTGTTTGGAAACACAGCATTTCCCCGACGCGCCCAATCAAAAGAATTTTCCGTCAATTGTATTGGAACCGGGAAAGGAATATAAGACCTCTACCGTATATGAATTTTCCGTGAGAGGGAGATGAATTTGAAAATGTGGGAAATGTGGGAAATGTGAAAATGTGAGAAATAAGGAAGTGATTGGCAAACGAAAAACTACAACAATAAATCATAAACCATAAATTATAATGCAGAAGTGATGGGGAGGTAGAAGAACTGAATTACAAAAAGCAAGAAACCAAAATAACACAGATAAAATTCAAATCCGAAGGATAAAATCCGAAATCCGAATGGGATAGCTTGTGAATCGGGCATCGCCTTTATCTTAATATTCAAAAATAACTGTAATGAAATTTAGACTGATCGTACTAAGCGCTTTATTTTTTAACCTGAGTTTTCAGCAATGCAAACCCAAAGAAGAAAAAAGAACAGACACTGAAGCAGTAGCTGAAGCGGGAAGGGATATCTGGACAAAGGAGCAGGCCAATGACTGGTATGCAAAGCAGGGATGGCTGGTAGGCTGCGATTTTGTTCCCAGCACTGCCATCAACCAGTTGGAAATGTGGCAGGCAGCTACATTTGATACGGCTACTATTAACCGTGAGTTGGGCTGGGCGGCCTCGCTGGGCATGAATACGGTAAGAGTATATCTGCATGATTTGCTGTACCAGCAGGATGCTGAAGGTTTTTTGCAGCGCATGGATGCGTTTTTACAGATTGCATCCCGGCATCATATTAAACCCCTTTTCGTATTGTTTGATTCCGTTTGGGATCCTTTTCCTAAGCTGGGTACACAGCGGGAACCTAAGCCAGGTGTTCACAATTCGGGATGGGTGCAAAACCCGGGAAAAGAAGCTTTGTTAGACAGCACCCAATACCCACGGCTGGAAACCTATGTAAAAGCAGTAGTAGGGAAATTTGCATCAGACGATCGTGTGCTGGGCTGGGATGTATGGAATGAGCCGGAAAATATGAACAACGAATATTACCGTAAAATGGAGCCTCTGAACAAAGCGGATATTGTATTGGTTTTACTGAAGGAAGCTTTTGAGTGGGCACGTTCTGCCAATCCGCAACAACCGCTTACCGCGGGCTTATGGTCGGGCGACTGGTCGGCTCCCGAAAAGCTGAAGCCCATTGAAACACTCATGGTGGAGGAATCGGATGTAATATCTTTTCACAATTACGATAGTGCGGCTTCCTTTGAAAAAAATATAGTGGAACTGCAACGCTATGGTCGCCCAATTCTTTGCACAGAATATATGGCCCGTGGCAACAACAGCACTTTTGAAGGTTCATTGCCCATTGCAAAAAAATACAATGTAGCCGCATACAACTGGGGATTGGTAGATGGCAAGTCCCAAACCATATATCCCTGGGATAGCTGGAAGAAAGCATACAAAGGGGAGCCGGAGGTTTGGTTTCATGATATATTCAGAAAAGACGGAACACCATACCGAAAAGCGGAAACGGACCTGATCAAAAAGCTAACGGGTAAGTTGTAATATGTTGATGGCAGAGAGCAATGATCTGCTACAATGGGAAAGCAGCAGGCAGCATCTGTGCAACGTCTTCTATTCTATTCATCATTGACCAGACCCTTCCTTCGTCAGGGTGACAAGCAGGAGATTGTTGATTTGGCTTTATTGCAAATGCTCAACATGGTTACTATTGTTTGGCATGCTGACCCAGGAAGCATCTGTATCGCCTGCTTTATGAGGGTCACCCGCTTTATGAGGCGCCTTCGCCTCATGGTAAAAAATACTGCCTCCGGGCGATGATTAAAATAGCTGCTGATGTATCCGATCATTTATTATGTGTTGGCGTTGCTGTTGTGTTCCGCTAAAGAAGAGATCAGGTATGCAACGGAACAAATTTATCTTGCCGACCCCACTATATTCCAGGAAGGTGGAAAATATTATCTCTATGGTACGGATTGCTTTAACGTTGACTCCGGATTTAATGGGTATGTATCGGAAGATTTGCAGCATTGGAGAAAGGCTTTAACCAGTGATCAACGGGTGCTTACTAAAGGTGCATCTTTTGGAACAAAGGGTTTTTGGGCTCCGCAGGTATTTCGCCACCACAGCAGGTATTATATGGCTTACACAGCCAATGAGCATATAGCCATAGCCCATAGCGATAACCCGGCCGGGCCGTTTAAGCAAACTCATATAAATACGATAGATGCGGATGTAAAGCAGATTGATCCTTTTGTGTTTAAGGACGATGATGGCAGGCTTTATCTCTATCATGTACGGTTACAGAATGGCAACCGGATATTTGTAGCGGAGCTAAGTAATGATCTGTCAGGAATAAAGCCCGGCACCTTACAGGAATGCATAAGCGCTGTAATCCACCCGCAGCCATGGGAGAACACACAGCAGGTGAAATGGACGGTTACAGAAGGTCCAACAGTAATAAAACGCGGGAGCATTTATTATATGCTCTATTCCGCCAACGATTTCCGTAATCCTGATTATGCGGTAGGATATGCGGTTGCAGATAACCCCTATGGTCCATGGAAAAAATATGAGGGCAATCCCATCATCAGTAAAAAAATTACAGGGTCAAAGGGATCGGGGCATGGTGATATTGTAAAAGATAAAGCAGGTGATTATCACTACGTTTTCCACACGCATTTTTCCAATGGAAAAGTGGCGCCGAGGAAAACCGCCATGATAAAAATAAGATTTGCAGATAATGGGAATAGTAAAAGAATGTATGCCGATACGCTAAGTTTTAAGTATTTAAAAGGCCGGAAATGATTTTTTCCTTAATCTTTCGATTACGCCCCGGCTTTGGACAGCTAATAGTAAATGTATTTATTTTTTCCTGTCGCTTACCACAAGGTTATACCTGATGTAAAATTGAAAAGCCTGGTTGCGCGCCTGTGTAGGAGGTAAGATGTTATTGATGCGCAGGTCAACAAAATTGTTTAAAGCCTGGTTGTAACGGAATCCGAACATAAAGCGGTCGTAATAGTAATTGGCATCAAAGAGGTAACGCCATTCGGATCCATTGATTTTTGACGACAAAGAATCATCTTTTAGTTTAATGGTTTCTGAACGCAGCAGGGTATTACCGGATGTGCGTTGTTCTATGTCCGCCAATCCGCTGTTGAATGACGAAAACTGCAATCCGCTGCCTACATAAAAATTCTTAACCGGGCTGTAATAAAAGCTTACCGGCATATTAAAATAATACAATTTGCGCAGGTAAATATTTTCTGTGTAGCCTGCATTACCCGAAGGAACAGTTAATTCTTTATGCGACAACAACAGGGATGGCGTGGCCTGTGGCGCATTAAACTGGAACTCGCTTAACAGGTATATCCTGTTGGTTACATGCAGTTGCAGGTAAGGCGAAGGAATATAATCCGTGATGATATTTTTGCCCGCTGCAGAATTGTAATTAAATGTGTGCTGAGAAGCAATAGCAATGTTCTGATAAGGCGCTATGCCTGCTGCAAACCAGCGATCTGTTGTTTCGCCCCAAAAGGAATGATAGGTTCTGTAAGACTTGGCCAATTCTTTCTCTTCTTTTCTTTCCTGGCGCTTTATTGCGCGAAGCAGCGACTTCCTTTTGGCACTTACATCGGGCAAGGTAAAAACATAAGCAGGAATAGTTAATATTCCCGCTTCACTGCGGCGTGCAGATTTAATAATATTTTTTCGGCTGCTGTAACCGGAATTTTCTGTATGAACCGAAGCATATCCCGTTGCTGAGGTTATTTTATCAGCAATATTGCTTTTGTTATTATTAATGATAGCTGAAGCAGATTCATTGCCTGCTTCAATTTTATGATCATCAACTGCAGATATTTTTTGTTGATTGGCTTTAGTTTCGGGAAGCATGTTAAGCTGCACTACCCTGCCTGATTCACTATCTTGATTTGAGCCTGCATTAACACCTGCTTTGTTTTTAAGCATGTGTTTGTGTAAAGCTGCGACAAACAGATTGTCGTTGTTAGTTAAAGCGGTCGGTTTTTTTGGGTTGACATTGTGAACTATTTTGTCATCATTTAATAATGCTCCTGTTGTTTTTTCTTTTACATCAGATTTTGTTATGTTTTTAACATCTCCGGTTGTTTCACTAATGCTATTTTTATCTGTGATATTAATCGTTAGCTGTGAAGCGGAATTATAGTCAATAGTATTTGCAGGTTCCGGTGAAATGAGTTCAATACTTCCCGTGTCGCCTGACGCTATAATTTCATTATCACCCGCCACCGTGTTGATAGTCATCCATATTCCAGCCGACATTATAATAATGATGCTACCCAGCCACCACCATTTACCGCCACCTCCCTTCTCACCTTTTTCAGGCGTGAGCATCTCACGGTCAAGCTTTGTTTTCATTTGCCGCCATGTGATTTCCCGATCGGGTAACTGCAAATGCTGCAGTTTTTCCGCAATTCGTTTTTCGTATGGTAGTTTCCGGTTCATTATACTACATGCAAGGTTTTTAAGAATTTCTGCATCAGTCGCCTTGCTTCACTCAGGTGCCATTTACTGGTGCCTTCGCTAATCCCCATCATTGTGCCTACTTCCTTATGTGTAAAACCTTCTATTATATACAGATTAAAAACGGTTTGGGTGGCAGGCGGCAGTTTTCTTATCAAATGAAGCAATTCCTGCGCGTTTAATCTATCAACAGCTTCACTGTCAATATATGGCTCAGTGGCCTGGTCTAGTTCAAGTTGCCTGCTGTGTTTGGTATTTTGTCGTATAAAATCTATAGCGCTGTGAATCATGATGCTTCTTATCCAGGTATATAAGCTGGCTTTAACCGGATCGAACCTGTGCATATTTTTATACACTTTCAAAAAACCATTATGCAATACTTCTATTGCATCATCTTCAATATGTGTGTAACGTATACAAACAGACATCATGGACGCGTAGAACTGTTTATATAAACGTTCCTGTGCCTTGCGGTCGTTATCAATGCACCCGTTAATAAGGTCAATATCTGCAGGGGTACTGTTCAATTGTTTTGTTGATTGTTTTATTCCTGCCACAATCATGCCCGGTTTTTTAAGGCATCTATTGTTTCAATGGGTAAGATAAAAACATTATTTCTTTATACCATGCACATTGACCTGTTTTTAAACGATTATAACACTATTTAAACATGCGATAGTTACATAGAGCATATACGGCTGGATGTGGCTGAAGGGTTGGGTGGAACAGGATTGCAGGTTACAGGTTGCAGGGTCCAAAATTATTCGTTCTGCACACCAGCTAAAATGAAAATTTTATACTGGTATCCGGGTAAGAGAGTCTCCCGCTTTTCCGGCTACCATTAACTTTAGTATGCATCATGTTTACCTGCTCTTTTTTGTATTCGTACAAAAGGTCATTGAAAACCTCAATGTTTTTTACTGCCGTAATATTGCCTGCCGAAAAAAAGCACCAGGCGGCCTCTCCTTCAATTTCATAGCCTATAAAATTGAGATTCACAGTTTTATCATCTGCTTTTAAATGAAAGTGTTTCTGAATATATCCTTTAATCTGTTTGTCCAATAACACTTTGTCCTGTGGATGATACAGGTCAATTTTTGTATGATACATTCCTTTTAAAGCCTGCTCAAAATCATCCGTAAATATTTTGCAGGCAATCTGTATCTCTTTGGCGGCAGTGTTGTACTCTATTTCTGTTACGCTCACGTAATATGGATGAGATCCCTTGTAGGTGGGGTGTGAAAATAAATTTCCTGTTATAAGAAAGGGAAAAAGCAATAACCACTTGTATATAGCCATCGGGCATCGTATTTTTTTGTAGATACAAAAGTCTGATTTATTTTAATATTTCTTTGGTATCACAGAGATTTGCCTAGATGAATGATTTTTTATTTTATTTCAGGGAAGGCATTTACCATATAACTGATATCAGGGGGTATGATCATATTTTATTTGTTGCGGCGCTTTGTTTGCCCTACCTGCTGAAAGACTGGCGTAAAGTATTGGTGCTGATCACCGCGTTTACCATTGGGCATTCCGCTACACTGGCACTAAGCATATCCAACAAGATACTGGTATCCAGTTCGTGGATAGAGTTTTTAATTCCGGTTACTATCGTAATTACTGCGATAGAGAATATAGCAGTAAAGCAATTCAATTTTAAAAAGATCAATATACGTTATGCTTCAGCGCTCATCTTTGGATTGATACATGGCATGGGTTTTTCCAATTATCTGCGCAGCATGATGGGGAAAGATGAAAGTATTTTTACGCAATTGCTGGCTTTTAACATCGGACTTGAGATCGGCCAGTTGCTCATTGTGCTGGTTGTTATGCTTATGGCATTTATATTTGTAAACATTTTTAAAACACCGCGAAGAGAATGGCTGCTGTTTATTTCAGGAGGGATTTTCGCTATTGCCGTATTAATGGCTGTTGAAAGAGCGGCTGTATTGTAAACCTGTTTTTAAATCTTTCTCATTAAGAAAACAAAAATACATGTTGATGAATAAAATCTTGTTTGGTTGTGTGCTGCTGGTAATATGCAGTGCTCTTCATGCGCAACATCTTAATAATCCCGGTTCCGACCATGGTAACCGTTTTGAACAATTGAGCTATTTGCTGCCTACACCCAATGAATACCGCACGGCAAGTGGCGCGCCCGGTTCAAAATACTGGCAACAACGTGCTGATTATGATATCAGTTGTGAATTAGATGAAAATGACCTTACGCTTACAGGCACGGAAACCATAACCTATTATAATAATTCGCCGGATCCTTTAAGCTATTTGTGGTTACAATTAGATGAAAACATTCACGATGCCAACAGTGATAATAATCGCAATAACCGTTCCGCTATGAAGCCTCAAATGAACGACAGGGATTTGACAGACCTGGAGCCCTGGCGCAAAATGGATGGCTATGGAATAAAAATTACGCGTGCCGAATCATCTGGCAGGGCATTGTCCTATACCATCAATCAAACCATGATGCGTATTGACCTGGCCACTGCTTTACAGCCCGGGCAAAAATTTGTTTTCAAGTTAGAATGGAATTATAAAATTCCCGACCGCACTTATCAAATGGGCCGCGGTGGATATGAATTTTTTCCAGGTGATGGTAACTATGTATTTACGATGAGCCAATGGTATCCGCGCATGGCTGTATACTCCGATTTCCAGGGATGGCAGAATCTGCAGTTTGCAGGAGGGGCCGAATTTGCATTAACCTTTGGCAATTTTAAAGTAAAAATGACAGTGCCTGCCGATCATATGGTGGCGGCTACCGGGCAATGCCGTAATTATAACCAGGTATTAAGCTCCGCACAACTAAAAAAATGGCAACAGGCCCAAACCGCTGAAAAGCCTTTGGAAATTGCCACCTTAGCTGAAGCGGTTAACAACGAAAAAGATAAAAGTAGGGAAAAGAAAATATGGATATACGAGGCGGAAAACGTACGGGATTTTGCATGGACTGCTTCACGTAAATTTATTTGGGATGCTATGCCGGTAAACATTGAAGGAAAAAAAATAATGGCGATGAGCTATTATCCTAAGGAAGCATATAATTTGTATAATAAATATTCTACCAAAGCAGTTGCGCATACCATTAAAACATATTCGAAACATACTATACCCTATCCTTACCCGGTAGCCATTTCGGTGGAAGCCTCCAGCGGCATGGAATACCCGATGATTTGTTTTAACTACGGTCGCACTGAAGCCGATGGCACGTACAGTGAAGCGATTAAGTACGGAATGATCAGCGTGATCATTCATGAAGTGGGACATAATTTCTTTCCCATGATTGTGAACAGCGATGAAAGGCAATGGTGGTGGATGGATGAGGGGCTGAATACGTTTTGCCAGTTCCTTACCGAGCAGGAATTTGATAACAATTATCCTTCGCGCCGCGGTCCCGCTTATCTTATCACCGATTATATGAAGCAGCCAAAGAACAGTCTTGAACCTATTATGACAATGGGTGATAATGTTCTGAGTGTTGGGTGGAATGCTTATGCCAAAGCGGCTACAGGTTTAAATATTTTACGCGAAACCATTATGGGCAGGGAATTGTTTGACTATGCATTTAAGCAGTATGCCCGGCGATGGGCTTTTAAACACCCAACGCCTGCCGATTTGTTCAGAACAATGGAAGATGCCAGCGGAGTAGACTTAGACTGGTTTTGGCGAGGATGGTGGTTTGGTACCGAACCCGTGGATATTGCGCTTGACAGTGTAAAATGGTACAAATCGGATGATCCTCAGAATACGCAGGCATTAACGAGAGAGTCTTTTACGCATATCGGGCAGCAAAGAAATAAAGAAGATAAAAGCATTCAATTTTATACTGACTCCGATACTACACTTCGTGATTTTTATTATTACAATCGCGGTGCCGATGAAAAAATGAAACGGGAAAAGCAGGACGCCCTGCTCGTTAAAGATGAAGTGAATAGTAAGAAGTGGGCTGGTAAGCAATTTTATGAGCTCAGCTTTTCCAATAAAGGAGGCATGGTAATGCCTGTGGTTATTGAATGGACATATAAGGATGGCACCAAGGAAACCGATCGTGTTCCCGTAACCGTATGGCGTTTGAATGAGGAAAAATTCACCAAAGTATTTATTAAGGATAAAGAAGTGACTGCAATAAAAGTTGATCCCTACAGGGAAACCGCTGATATTGAGGAAGGCAATAATATGTGGCCTGTAAAAGAACTGCCAAGCAAATTTCAGTTATTTAAAGCTGCGCAGGGCCCGGCAAGAGGCGCCAGCAGCGGCGGAAACGCAATGCAGAAGCAGGGCAAAAACCTGTAAGGTCTGCCGGGTTGCTACGGGGCTGAGCAGACCTAACAGGTTTATTCTCAGGTTGTTGTATAATTGAACTTTTATGAGGACTAAAATTGTACTTATAGGAAGTTTACTTTCCTGCATATTGCATTTAGGGCTGTTGGGGCAACCGATAAGCGAAGCGTTCTTAGTTGAAAAGACTAAAACTGACTCCGTTGTCAACCTGATCAATTCATCATACAATCCTAAATTTTTCGTTTCCGGGCTTGAGGGAATAGACAAGCACTACTGTTTCTATACAGCACAGGTTTTTTTCAAACGCGGGTCCGCCTTTCAGAAAATAATCCTTTATTATAATGAATATTCAGCTT
>CAMPJQ010000038.1 GCA_946886925.1 uncultured Terrimonas sp. | reverse complement strand
AAATAAGGGCAATCAATGCCTCCGTGCAGATTATAATGCTCACTGTTTTTGATGATAACACCCATGTATTTGATGCCATGTATGCAGGCGCCAATGGCTACCTGTTAAAAAAATATGTATCCGATAAGCTTATTCATTCCATAAGAGAAGTGCTGGAAGGCGGAGCTCCTATGAGCCCGTCTATTGCACGAATGATTATCTCAAGTATGCAGGAAAGCATAAAAACGCCCACCAAAGACTACCTGCTTACCAACCGGGAAAAAGAAATATTACATCTGCTTTCTAAAGGAAACAGCTTTAAGCTCATTGCCGCCGAGTTATTCATTAGTCTTGACACCGTTCGCACACACATCAAACACATCTACGATAAGTTGCATGTTCGCTCCCAGGGTGAAGCCATCAGTAAAGCTATTAATGAAAGGCTGGTATAAAAGGTTACAGGTTACAGGTTGCAGGGTGTGTCGGGAAGCTCCTTCAAACTTTCAGGGTATTAACTTTTTTCTGAGTGCATTGAATTGCTTCAAATTTCAACATTCCGGCCATTATTATTATCATTGTGCTATCTTTAATTTAAGCTGGCACTAACAATTTGCCGCATTAAATTGCAATACAAAACAGTGCTATTGCGCTTCTAACAAAAAATACTCATGTTGTTTTATAAAAATCTTACACATACATTACTGCTTTGTCTTTTGTTGTTACCCTCGGCCGGTTACCTGTTTGCCCAAAATAAAGCGGAGCAGGCGCTGCAAACACTTTCAGAAAAATATCCACAGGAAAAAGTGTACCTCCTGTATAATAAAGAAAATTATGTGGCCGGAGAAAATATGTGGTTTAACGCATTCGTGTTTGAAGGATACAATCGTTCTGTTATTTCCACCAGCCTTACCCTGGAGTTGTATAATAGCAAAAAAACATTGATCAACAGAAAAAACATCCCGCTTTTTGACGGGGAAGGACAGGGTAGTTTTGCACTCCCGGATTCCCTTCCTGAGGGGCTGTATTACGTTAGAGGCTACACGCAGTGGATGCTCAACTTCGATGAGGCTTTTCAATATATGCATTCCTTTGCCTTATATAATACCACTTCCCCGCAAAAGCTGGTTCCCGATTCACTGGCAGCGTGGAATGCTTCGGCTTTCCCTGAAGGGGGCAGTTTTATTGAAGGACTTAACAATAAGGTTGCAGTAAGGCTTTCATCGGCGGGTGTATTGCCCGAAAACTGGAATGGTTATGTTATTGATGCTGCCAAACCATCGGAAAAAATTGCCAGCTTTACAGCCCTTGACAGGAATGTGGCCATTTTTAGCCTGGTGCCAGAAAAAAACAAAAAATACCAGGTGGTTGTGCAGGACAAAAAAGGAAAGAAGCAAACCATTACCTTACCGGCAGCCGAAACCTCAGGAGTAAGCATAAAGGTAAACAGCACCAATACTGCTATATTCTATTCCCTGCAGTTTAAAAATCTGCCTGCAGATGCCAAAGGATATAAGATCATTGGCACCATGAACAATATTTTAGTATATAAAGCCAATATTAATAAAATTACACCCGAAATAGCGAGTTCTATTCCTGCAGATAAACTGATCAACGGTGTATTGCGCTTAACCGTTTTTGACGGATCCGAAAAAGTGGTGGCGGAAAGGCTGTGTTTTGTTCAGCCACAGCAACTTCATGTAGGTAGGCCGTCTTTTCCACCACTTTACCTGAGCAATACTCCACGTGGTGTTAATGGCTTCGATTTAATGGCCGATTCCAATTACCTTAAATATACAGTGCTTGTAATGGATGGTGGTGTAAATGATTATTTAAGCAACGATAATATTTTAACCAGTTTGTGGCTTACATCCGATTTTACCAGCCGCATTGACGCACCGGGCCGCTACTTTGATACCGATGCCGATCCTATGGCTTTGGATGCGCTGCTGATTTCCGAAAAATGGAAACGATTTGACTGGGCTGAGGTAACGGCAGGGAAATTTCCCGAGATCCGCTTTACTCCCGAACCTTATATTTCTTATAAGGGAACGGTTTACGGCGGAGGGGGAATTGTAGCCAATGAAACGGTAAACCTCATTTTCTATTTTGCCGATTCTACCACACAACTCAACCAGGTAACTACCGATTCAAAAGGGGTGTTTGAACTGAAAAACCTGATCTTTGAAGAGCCGCTGAAAGTATACTACCAGGTCAACGATAAAAAAGTAGCACCGCGGGATGTAACGGTAACATTTGAGTCGCTGAATAAAGTTGTTCCTTATAAAGATCCGTTGCCGCCTGGCGGATATATGCTGGTTAAAAGACCGCCCAATGATAAACTTCCGGCGGATATAGCAAGGGCTGTAATTAACCGCAACAATCAGAAAGATGCAGATGAAAAGGTTAAAACGCTGGAAGAAGTAAAGATAGTAGCCCAGAGCAAAAGCAATAAGCAAAAGTTGAATGAACAACTGAGCTCAGGAATGTTCAGGAGCATGAATGAAGATGTGTTTGACCTGGTAAATGAAAACCAGGAAGCCATGTCGTACCAGAACATACTCCAGTGGCTGCAGGGACGGGTGGCCGGGTTACAGATACAAATGCAGGGTGGCGATTATATCCCTATTATCAGGGGCAGCCGGGTGCAATTGTATCTTGATGAAATGCCCGTTGATCCTTCTGCCATCAGCGGCATGTCGGTGAGCAATATCGCTATGGTAAAAGTGATCAAGAGCGGTTTTGTAGGTGGTATTGGCGGTGGCGGCGGCGGTGCGGTAGCCATTTATACCCGCAGGGGCGATACGCAGGCTGCAAATGCGCAAAAACCCCCTTCTTTAAATAACAGTGTTTTAGCGGGCTACGATAAAGTGTTGCCTTTTTATAAACCGGATTATAACGATGCAACGTATAAGCGCATAGAAAAAGACAGCCGCGATGTATTGTACTGGAACCCTGCGGTATTGCCCGAAGGCAATAAGCCTGTACAAATCCGTTTTTTTAATAATGATGATGCAAAAAGCATAAGAGTAGTGATCATTGGGTTTTCTAAGGATGAAGACCGGCCTTTATTTTATAACGAAATCTTTAAATTATAACTGTAATTCCCCGGCTTATTTATCCTGTCTTCACTCTTGGGTCAACAATGCTGTACAGCACATCCGAAAGGATATTGATAATAACAAAGAGTGTTGCAGTTACCAGTACACTGCCCATCACCACCGGGAAATCGAGTTTATCCAGCGCATCCACCGTTATTTTGCCTATTCCTTTCCAACCAAAAATATACTCTACAAAAAATGCGCCTGCCAGCAATTCTGCAAACCAGCCTGTAACTGCTGTAAGTACCGGGTTCAATGCATTGCGTAAGGCGTGCTTAAATATTACTTTACGTTTGCTTAAGCCTTTGGCATAGGCGGTGCGTATATAATCCTGGTTCAAAACATCCAGCATGGCGCTGCGGGTAAGCTGCGTAATAATGGCCAGGGGGCGGATACCCAAAGTAAGTGCAGGCAGAATAAGATTTTTAATAACAATATACTTTTCGCCGGTATAGTCATCATATTCGAAGTAGCTGCCGGTGAGGTTAAGTCCTGTATATGGCCCCAATACAATGGCAAAAAAATAAGCAATAAGAATGCCCGTAAAAAAAGAAGGAGCCGAAATACCCAGTACACTTGTGAAAACCGCCGAAGTATCCATCCAGCTATTTTGTTTAACAGCAGCCAGTACTCCCAGGGCAATGCCTGCAATGGTGGCAAACAACATGGCTGCCATGGCCAGCAGCAACGTACCCGGCAAAGCTTCCATCAGTATGTTCAGTACATCTCTTTTGGTTTGATAGGAGTGGCGCAGGTAAGGCAGCTTTATAGCGAATTTTATCTTTTCATTCCCGGTAAATAATCCTTTCAGTTTCTTTTGTTCAATTTCCTGCACGGAATGAATGCTTACAGGAGAAATATCTTTTACATAGTATACAAACTGTTTCCATTTTGGCTGGTCGAGGTACAATTCTTTGCGTATGTTTTGAATGGTGGCACTATCACCGGTTTGCCCCAAAACCAGTCGCGCCGGGTCGCCAAAACCCTGGAACAGGAAAAATACAATGCATACCACACCTGCCAGTACAAGCAGCGCATAAAAGATCTTCCTGGTGAGGTATCGTATCAATAGCTGATATTTAATTCGCTGAAGCCTGTATTTCTTCCGCAGCATCATCCCAGTCGGTATAGCTCCATTTGCCGATGATCGTTCCGTTCTTCAGCAGGTACAATGTAGGATTGGCACGGGCGGCTGTTTTAATGGGTACCACATCACACTTTAAAAAGGTTACTCCGGGTGTAGCGTTAAAATAAGCCCTGATTCCAATTGCGTCATTGGTAACCACAAAGAGGTTTATTTTTTGCTGCTGCAATATGGGATACAAGGACTCCAGGTTTTGCACCCATTCGCCCTTTCCGGGATCATCTTTGATAAAGAGGAATGCGCTGTAGCCCGGGTTGTTCAATACCTGCATGGTCGTATCGTTCTCCTGCAAGGTAGTGAGCACAAAATCCTTGATAGCGGGTTCAGCGTTTCCTTTGCGGATCAGCTTGTCATATCGTTTTATAAAATGGTAAATGGAATCATCAAAATCCTCCGGAAAATTATCCGAAGTAAATTCCACTTTTTTGCTATCCTTTTCATATACAAAAGTAATTACCGTGCTGTCGGGCACAGCGCCGGGCGGTATTTTCATCTTTTCAGGAATATTATTCCCTTTTTTAAAAGGAAGACAGTCAGCTACCGGCAAATGCTTTAATACGTGCCATTGGAACCATATGCTAAAGATCACAGACAGAAGGATAATACATGCGCTTCCGAATGACGATAATACCGGCTTTATTTTATTGCGCCATGTAAAAATGAGCAGGATCAGCAGCAGCAGTACAATATCTTTTATGAATGATGTTTTTGGCGTAATCGGAATACAATCGCCAAAGCATCCGCAGCTTCTGAATTTGCCTGAGAGGTAGGCATAACCTGTTAAAAAAGTAAAGAAAATGATCAGTATCAATAAAAGCCAGCTAAACAAACGCATCTTCCAGCCCACCAATACAGCCACACCGGCTACTATTTCAAAAGCGATCATAATAACGGAGAAATCCAATGCATAATCACTCATGGCATGCATAAGCCCGGGCACCCAGCCCGACTGTGCCCATACTTCAAAGAACTCCTGCATTTTATAGGCCAGTCCTAAGGGGTCATTGGCCTTTACCAGCCCCGAAAAAATAAAAAGAATACCAACAATGTACCTGGAAAAAGTGATGATTGATTTCATGCGTAATATGGCTTAGGATTTGGATAGTTACAATTGTGAAAGGGCTAAACTACATAATAATTTGAAAACTTGTTCAACTAAGCCTGTTGAAATGGTTGTTATGCTTTGCACCTGTATAACGACAACAGTAGCGGTATTCAGCATTTATAATAAAGCCCGGCCAACAACCTGCTGCCCGTTGTCCCTGACTCAGGAAGGGTATAAATTCGCTTCCGTCATTTACTTCGCCTGTCCTTTTTGATTCAGATGCTTCGTTTCTCAGCATTATAAGCAATGCGATAGGGTCCGGCTTTTGTACTCAGTTCAACCACTAACTGCTGCTTGTCATAGTTTACTCCGCAGCATTGAGGAGCTGACGCAGCTTGCCTGCCGGCGGGTAGGGAAGTATCCATTTTCGCTTCAATTCAACCATTCCATTATGACTTATCGTTCACGATTCAGATACCTGGTTTTCCCGCATGGCCGACAATGCGAACCTTCTTCAGTTGCACCGCTAAAGTTCAACTATGCTACTAATAATTTGTAATGCTTTCATACGGCCACGTCTGAAACCAGAACAACACATTTTTTGTTCGACCCCTTCAGGGTCGAAATACTGTTCATCCTGTGTTTATAAACCTTTGGACCCTTTCAGGGTCAACACAGGTCTGCATACGTAAAGCAGCCGGCAAGGAGTTCAGACCGTTTAGATGGCCTTTTCTTCCTATCCTTTATACTAAAATTCAATCCGTACTGCTGCTTATTATAGTTTACTCCGCAGCATTGCGGGGCCGACGCAGGAAGTATACACTGAAACCTGTGTTGCTAACCAATACTTCTTTTCCCGCTCTGTAGCATGCAGTAACAGTAATTGTTGAATAATAGCCATTCTTTACAATTAACCCCTCTATTATCGTAAACTGCTCAGTGTTGCTTTACTTAAGCTCTCTTATATTATAATTTTTAGAGCCGGAAATTAGGACAGCGCCTTAAATAATGAGTATATTTAATACCGAATATGAACATATGCCTGCCAACTCCCATATCTGCAGGTGGCTATTTGCCAAAAAGAACTTTTTCTATCTCAAAGCTATTTACGGCTTACTCTTTTTTCTCTTAGTTTTTTTTATCTGCCCATTGTTTGCGCAAAGGGAAAAAATAGATAGTCTGAAACATATATTACCAGAGTTAAAAGATTCTGCGCGAATAAATTGTCTCAACGAATTAAGTGAAGCCCACGTCTCGCATCAAACAGACAGTGCAAAAATGTTTGCACAGCAGGCCCTGAAAGAAGCGGAAAAAATAAATTACAATAAAGGGATGGCCGCTGCCTGGGTCAACCGGGCCTGGGCAATCGGGTTGTCAGGTGGCGACCTCAGAGCGATGGAAAACTATTGCAGAAATGCTATTTTGCTACTGGATAAAACACGCGAAAAAAAACAACTGGCAGATTCCTGGTTTTCGCTGGCATGTGCACTGAGCTCACAATGTAAATTTTCTTCCTCAATAGACGCATTTGGTAAAGCAGGTACGCTGTTTTCGCAAGCAGGCAATGAATTGGGTCTTGCCCGCATGTATAACTATATGGGCGATGATGAAAGAAATAGGGGGCAATACAGTAAGTCACTTGAATATGCTGTGAAATGGCTTGATATAGCCAATAAATACAAGGATAAAAGTTACCTCGATGTATGGGCTTCTCTCTACGCCGTTGTGGGTGATTATGAAACCGCGCTGGATTATTACAGCGAGTGTGCTGAAATTGCAAAAGCAGTTAAGAAAACTGATTTCGAGTTGATTTATTTATTTAGGATGAAGGGTGAGATTTTTTTGCTCCAGGAAAAATATGATTCAGCCCGATATTATTTTAAACTGGCAATCCAATATCCTCAACAGCCACCCCTGAACTTACAATGGGGGACATTTTACCTTGCTCAAAAAAAATATGATTCGGCGCTGTTGTACTTGAACAATGCTTTAGCCCATTCAAAAAGTATTAATGATTTGGCCGTGGCACAACCAGTCCTTTTAAATTTAAGTAAGGTTTATGAAGAAACGGGGAACTCCCCAATGGCCATGATATATACCCGGGAGCTTTTACAGACAAGTAATAAGACCGGGGCCAGGCAACATACGCGTGACGGTCACTTTATGCTATATCGCCTATTTGCTCAATCAGGAAACCGGGATAGTGCATTCAGTCACCTGCAAAAATATACTCTGCTAAAAGATACAATAGACAAAGACTTGTTGACGCAAAAACTGGGCTTCTATAAAATAAAGGCTGAAAAGGAAAAAGATCAAATCAATATAGCATTGCTGAAAGAAGAAAAAAAAATTCAGCAGCTGCAATTAAATGAAACTTCACAACAACAAAAAATACTTTTTACCGCAATAACCGTTTTGTGTCTTATAGGTGTTGTATTCTTTCGGAACATTATTTTAAAACGAAGAAACGAAAAGCTACGGCTGGAACATGAATTGAAATTGCAACAACTTGAAAGTGAAAAAATAAAGACTGAACTTCAGCAACACGCCATCGAACTTGAAATGCAGGCCCTCCGTGCGCAAATGAACCCGCACTTTATTTTTAATTCGCTTAACTCCATCAACCGCTTTATTCTTCAAAACAACAAGGCACAGGCATCTGAATATCTCACCAAATTTTCGAGACTGGTAAGATTGATATTGCAAAACTCGCAGGCGGCATTAATTCCTTTGGAGAGTGAATTGGAATCACTGAAATTATATCTCGAACTGGAAGCCGTCAGATTTGATCATTATTTTGAATTTAAGATCAGCGTTAATGAGGATTTGGATGCGGAATGCATTAAAGTACCACCGCTGATCATTCAGCCTTATGCGGAGAATGCCATCTGGCACGGGTTGATGAATAAAGAGGAAAAAGGACATTTGGAAATTGAATTGTTCCGGCAGGAAGACCTATTATGTTGCCGGATTGCTGATGATGGAATTGGAAGGGAAAAAGCTGCGCAATTGAAAAGTAAATCAGTTTCTGCCCATAAATCAATGGGCATGCAGATTACAGCCAGCCGGATTGAGATGCTCCAGCAAAAAAATAACCTGGATGCGCAGATAAAAATCACGGACCTTATCCTTCCTGATGGAGCAGTTGGCGGAACGGAAGTATTGTTAAAAATTCCTGTTTGCAATGATTAAAGCCATCACAATTGATGATGAGGGCCACTGCCTTGAAACACTTAGCCTGTTATTAAAAGAGTTTTGCCCCGAGGTTCAGTTACTTGATCAATGCCGTTCAGCAAAAAAGGGGCTTGACTCAATTGAAAAACACAAACCCGATCTTGTTTTCCTGGATATTGAAATGCCGGTGATGAACGGGTTTGAATTACTGCAACAGTTTCCAAAATTATCGTTTGCCCTTATTTTTACTACCAGCTACAATCAATACGCTATAAAAGCTTTTCGTTTCAGCGCATTGGATTACCTTTTGAAACCCATTGATAAAGATGAACTGGTAGCCGCCGTAGCGAGGGTAAAGGAGCGCTGGCAATCGCCCCTGCCGGAGCAGTTACAAATGCTGCTGAAACAGGTGCATGGAAAAGCACATCATTTCACCAAGATTGCCATTCCCACTTCCGAAGGATTTGAACTGGTGCCTGCCGACCAGGTGGTTCGCTGCGAAGCGCATGATAATTATACCCATCTTTTTCTTAAGGATAAATCCAAACTGGTTGCCTGCCGCACCCTGAAAGATATGGAAGAGCAATTGCAGCACTTCAGATTTTTTTTACGGGTGCATCACTCTCACATTGCCAACCTCAATGAGGTAATAAAATACGTAAGAGGCGAGGGCGGTTACTTAGTAATGAGCGACGGCGCTACGGTAAATGTTTCGCGAAGCCATAAAGAAGCTTTAATGCAAAGGTTTTAATTAAACTGCTGATTCCATCCGGCTTATTGATTAATGATCTCCTGTTAAGAACAATGCTGCTTTTACTCCCGGCTGCTGGAATCCTGCACTACGAAAAATCGATTCTTAATTAAACAGTAGTGGCCCTTTTTATTTAATTTTTAGTAGCCTGTTACTCATAATTATCCCTCAAAAGGCATTCAATACAGCCAATTACTCAGTGCCACTGTTAAACGATAAAGCCGCAGATTAGTTTTATGCTGTAATTAAAACGATTGTTCCTTTAAAATTAGAGAACATGAAAAAATATAGTCTGGTAGCCGCGCCGCTGCTGTTTTATTTAACTATAAACAACTACGCAAATGCCCAGTATGCACAAAGCGAAAAGGGCGTATATAAGTTTTCCATTGCATTGGCCAGTAGCTATACAGCGGATACTTTAATTGATGAAGCATTTAAAAAAGGCAGGCTGTATTTAAACAGCATTAATATCAGAGCGGTAAGGGGTTTTATGAAACGACATAGAAATGTTGATAATGAATCCTGGGTTATAATGGAGAACGGCGGCTTCAGTGTAAAGTTTAATGCAAATGGTACCAATGTAACGGAATACTACAATAGACACGGAAACTGGACAAACAGTTTGAAAATGTATACAGAAGCGCAATTGTCATTTAAGATACGTGCTATGGTTAAACGGGAATACTACGACTATAACATTGCGCAGATCTATGAAATTGAATCGCTCAGGAGCAATTATAAACCCACTTATATTATTCGCATAGAAAATGAACATTCATTTGTCTTTATCATGATACAGGATGGGGAAATGGGTATTTGGAAGGAACTGGATAAACAACAGTAAATTATTATTTTTTAAATTTGAAAACATATGCCTCGTTGTTATTGCGGACATTGTAGGGTGTTGGTATCCAGTGTTGCTGAACCGGCATGCCATCCAAATTATATAAAACTTACATTTGCTCATTGATAGTGGTTAATGGCGGATGTTCACACAGCGGAGATAAGAAGTTACAGCATGAGCCGGATCCGGAGTGCCAAACACGAAACCGGAAATACTGCTCCGCAAGTTTTTACATGCACCCGGGTACCGCCGCAAACTAAATGATAAAGAGCTTCCCGGTAAACCCGATATTGTTTTGCCCCAATACCGCACGGTAATATTGTAACTGGCTGCTTCTGGCATTTCAACACAACTGCACATACTTTTGTTGATCCCAAAACAAGAACGGAATGGTGGCTCAATAAGATCAATACCAACATGGCCAACGATGCCAAATCCTTAAAGGCATTAAAAAAAGAGGGATGGAAAATCATTAATGTGTGGGAATGCGTTTTAAAGCCCGCCAGGTGGAAAAAGACATTTACCAAACTCTTACAAAAACTCACCTGATTACTTTTTTACATTTTTTCAAACAGTGGCTTAGACACAAATATACTTTACCCACACCAATGCAAATGCACTGAGCGATGCTTAAATAGTAAATGTGGGTTTGTTTGTGTCGAAGAAGAAGATGAATATTACCTTAAATTGTGGAAAGTAATTTAAAACGCATAAAAGAAGGTCAAAAATTGTGGACAAGAGATGAATTAATATTGGCAGTTAAGCTGTATTGCAAATTGCCTTTTGGAAAGTTGGATAAGAACACAAAAGAGGCAAAGACATTGGCTGTTTTATTAGACCGAAAGTCTAATTCTGTAGCTCTAAAGCCCGTAAACTTTTCGAGCCTTGACCCTTCTTTGCAAGCAAGCGGAATAAAAGGTATGGGTAATGCCAGTAAGTTAGATAAACAAGTATGGGATGAGTTTTATGATAATTGGGATACGGCTCTGATCGAAAGTGAAGAAATGTTAGCCAGGGCCACTCATACAACTATTGAAAGAATGAACGATGCAGAAGAAGTAGATTTACTTCAGGATGGGAAAGAAAAAGAAAGGCTGATTAAAGTAAGGTTGAATCAAAGTATCTTCAGAAAAATCATTCTTGCTATATATAATAATGCCTGCAGCATTACCGGTATTGATACAACTGAATTGCTTGTAGCCAGTCACATTGTTCCGTGGAGCAAAGATGAACGGAACCGCTTAAATCCCATGAAAGGACTTTGGCCGAATGCCCTGCATGATAAAGCTTTTGATGTTGGTCTTATCAAAATAGCTGCTGATAATTATTGCCTGCATATATCTCCAGGGCTGAAAAGAAAGAATTCTCCTGCATATATTAATCAATGCTTCCCTGCAGATAGATGGTCAACAGATCAAGCTCCCTGATAAGTTTTTGCCTTCTAAGAAGTTTTTAAAGCAACATAACGATTGTTTTAAAA
>CAMPJQ010000037.1 GCA_946886925.1 uncultured Terrimonas sp. | reverse complement strand
TCTGTATACATTGCTATTTCCGTCTACCACCCTTGTTTCATAAACCGAAGAAGTAACATAAAAATCATAGAAAGGTTTAGTTGTGGACATGCCGTTATTGCCCATGCCCGCCTGCCCAAACGTATAAAAGGCATTATTAGCCATTATAGAGGATACATTAATATAATTACCGCTACCGGCAGGCACAACGCCTGCTTTAAAGGGAACTACAAAAATATTTTCAGTTGATGCTTCCTGAAGGCCGTCCTTAAAATTATCGAAGTAATTAGACATTAATGAAAAACCGCCGGCCTGGATGGCTTCGCATTGCGCTGCACATTCGTCCCATCTTGGTGTACCCGTATATATTTCGGCGTTCAGGTACAGTTTTGCCAGCAAAGCATGTGCAAAATATTTATTGATCTTTCCATAAGTAGTAAGGTCATGCGTACTGGTAAGTAAGGGCAGGGATTCTGTAAGTACTGCCACCAATGAATCATATACCTGTTCTCTTGGAACAGTAGCTACAGTGCCTGGATCCTGTTTAAAATTGGTAACATAGGGCACATTGCCGAAAAGGTCTAAAGCATGATAATAGAAATAAGACCTTAATGTTTTCATTTCAGCGATATCCGATTCAACGGTAGCGGGAGCCGGGTCAAGATTGCTGAGTGTATAGATGATATAGTTGAACTTGCCAACTCCATTGTAAATATCGCCCCATGCCCAGTTATTGGTGCCGCCATCGGCAGTTTCAATATGATTCCAGATATTGGTCCACATACCTCCATCGCCCCAATCCCCGCCACGGGTAGGCGTTATCATTTCATCTGATGAAATTTCATGTTCCCAGTATATGCCTGAGTTTCCTCCCATACCCTGCAACACTGCATAAGCCGGCGATTTCCCCGCGGCAATCTGGGCAGGCGTTTGCCAGAAGTTCTCGTTGATGATCTCGCTGTATACTTTAGGATCGAGCTTGGAACAGCTCAAACCAGAAATGAATAAAGCGATTATTACCCAAAATGATATATTTAATTTTTTCATCCTTTTTAAATTTAAATAGCGTCAAAATGTATTCGTCTGTTTTTATTACTTAAAAGATACATTCAGACCAAAAGTGATTGAACGTGATTTTGGATAGAAACCTCCTCCCCCATTATATGTCAAATCAATAAATGCGGGTGTGGCCTGGTTGTCAACGGAGGCAATTTCAGGATCCAGCCCTTTGTATTTTGTTACTACAAAGAGATTGTTTCCCGATACATATAACCGCAGATGCTCTATGCCTTTTATTTTAGGAACAGTATAGGAAAGCGTCAGGCTCTCCAACCGCATGTAAGATGCATTTTCCAGCCAGTAATCGGAAGGAGTAGGGTTATCTCTTAAACCACTGCTTACCGCTTCCTTCAAAGTATTTACAGAAGGCAAATTGTTATAGTTCGCCAGGTTAAGATTGGTATTGTTAAATATTTTTGCGCCGGAAACACCCCGGAGAAATACATTCAGCGACCAGTTCCTGTAGTTAAGATTCGTTGTAAAACCATACGTAAACTTTGGATATGGATTTATATAACGGTTCTTGGCGTCTAAATAATTGGTGGTGGTGCCGCCTTCTGTTTCAAACAGCGACAGGCCGTTCTCGTCCTTTCCCACATAATGCGGCAGGAAAAAAGTATAAGGCGCTTTGTCAACCACCAGGAAAGTAATGGGGTTAGAGCTTAATCCACGCCCGCTTGCCGAACCTACAGCGATATTATTTGAGGCCAGTTCCTGCCCGTTCCATGTTCCGGAAAGACTGGTTACTTTGGTATTTATAGTAGTGATTTGTCCGCCAACTGACCATGCGATATTTTCCGAGCGTACCACATCAGCATTAAGTTGTATTTCAAGTCCTTTATTGGTTAAACTTCCAACATTTGCCAACACCCTGGGAACAAAATTTGGCGGCACCGGAACAGCATAGTTGTATAGCAAATTTTTGGTTTTATCATTGAATGCGCTCACAGAACCTGTAATGCGATTTGCAAAAAGGGCAAATTCCACTCCTATATTTTTGCCATGCCTTTCCTCCCAAACCAGGTCAGGATTGGGGTTTTGATTTGGTGAAAATCCAACGGGGTATGGATTTGCCGGATTGGTTGGATCGTATGTAACGCCCCCGCTGCTTAATGTTGTGTAGGTATTGTAGGCACTGATCGCATCCTGGTTACCCACCACACCATAGCCAAGGTTAATTTTCAACTCATCCAGCCATGTTACGTCTTTGAGGAAAGACTCAGCTTTTATTCGCCAGGCCGCGGAAATAGCCGGAAATTTACCCCACCTGTGATTGGCCCCGAATTTAGAAGAGCCATCTATACGATAACTGGCGGTTAGATAGTATTTAGAATCATAGTTGTATGTGAGCCTTCCCAAATAAGAAATAATTTTATATTCTTCCTTGTAAGAGCTTATCGAATTTAAACTTGAATTACCATTCTGCAGTGCATTGTCCGTATTGGCATCTACCACAAAATCTTTACCTGATGCAGCATAGGTGTCAAATGAATAATAGTTATATTCATATACTCCTGTTGCGGTAATATTATGCTTATTGATGTTTTTCTGATAATTAATATGCATATCACCCTTCTTCGAGTCCCGGTTGGAAGATGATTTTGTTGCACTGTTCAGGTTGTTCCATCCTGGAATTACCGGCAGGTAATAACTGCCCTGGATATTAAACCTGGTAAGTGACCCGGTAACACCCACGGTTAAATCATCAATTATGTTATAATTAACGGTGCCATAGGTTTGTGTTAGTTGCTCTTTGGCCTTATTGGTTATCATATTCTGCATTAATACAGGGCTTTGATAGTTGTATTGATAAACAGGATTGTCAATACCATCGGCAGTTTTAAGACGGATATACGGAGGCATTACATAAGCCCAGTTGAAAATATTCCTGTTTACCAGGTCCCTGTTGGTACTTGTACTTACTACACCCACCTGTATATCAAGCTTATCGTTCAAAGCCTTTTGCTGGGCGTTAAAACGCAAACCTACCTGTTCCCGGCCCGTGTTAATAACAATACCTTCCTGGTTCAAATAGCTTACTGAACCACGATAATTAAAATTTTCACTTCCGCCCGAAATACCTATTGTATGGTTATGGGCAATTCCCTTACGTAAAATAGCATCTACCCAATCATTGGTTGTTCCCGGACTGCTGTTTGCAGATTCAAGCAGTGCCGGGTCCTGCCCAAGCTTAACTGCTTCTTCCAAAAATTCGGGGGTAGTCATCAGGTCGGGGGTTTTAGCCACCCACGATGTAGACAGGAACCCTGAATAATCAACCTGTGTACGACCGCTCCGGCCTTTCCTGGTATTAATAATAATTACCCCATTGGCGCCCCTTGAACCGTAAATGGAGGTAGCAGAAGCATCTTTTAACACATCATAAGAAAGTATATCACCGGGGGGAATGTTGGCTATCTGGTTAATATCATCCAGTATCACACCGTCTACAACGGCCAATGGGCTTTGCCCGCCCGATAAGGATGTTTGTCCGCGTAGCCTGATAACAACAGGCGAATTGGGATCTCCATCAATTTTTGTAATCACAAGCCCGGGAATTTTGCCCTGGATCTGGTCCATGGGATTTGTAACAAGACCCAGCGTAAAGTCTTTCGCTGAGATACTGGATACCGCACCCGTAACATCTTTCCTGCGTGCACTGCCGTATCCAACCACCACTACATCTGTTAGATTAGAAGAAACTTCCAGTAATACAATGGTTCCGATATCGGCCCTGCCGCTCACTTTAACGGTTTGCGCTTCATATCCCACGTAGGTAAACGTAAGTGTGGCGTTGTCATCTACTTCAATACTAAACTCTCCCGTCTCATTGGTTGTAGCGCCTTTATCGCTCTTATTTACAGCAATACTTACGTTGGAGAGGGGTTCACCTTTGCTGTCTGTAACCCTTCCTCTGACCGTGAGTATTTTTTGATCAAAAAATGGACTGTTGATAACAATCAGGTTGTTTTCCATTATTTTAAAAGTCAGGTTCGTGTTCTCCAGCAGCTTGCCCAGCAACTGCCCGAGCGGCATTTCTTTGGCATTAATATTCACCCTTACATTTTCAGGTAATATCATGTTGCTGAAAACGAAACGGTAATTACTTTTTTTCTCGACTTCCTTAAGCGCTCTTGATAAGTCGAGATTATTCAGCTTTACCGTAAGCATGTCCTGTGAAAATGTTTTGGCGGAAAGCTGAAAACTTGTAATTATAATAATCAAAACACTGAGCCTCATAAGCAAAAACACTTTTAGCACTCCGCGCCGCAGCGAAGATGGGTTAAGGGATTTGTTTTTTTTCATACCTTAGTGATGGTTTTAACTGTTAAAAAAAGGAAACAGGCGCAAACGTCAATAAGTTCCTGTTTCTGCAATTAAGCCTGGAGGGAATGTTTCGGCATTCTCTCTTTTTATTTGGAAATAGTTATGTTATTATTTTCTATGGTGTAATGAAAAGGATAGGAAAGCTGCAAAGCCTTTAAAATCTGTTCGATCGTTTCTTTTTCGAATGTGGCGGAAAAACGGTAAAGTGACACTGTATGATCTTTAAAATCAATATTTACTTTAAACAACCGCTCCAGGTCGGTTTTTATTTCGAAAAAAGGTTTATTGTAAATATCCAGCCTGTTATATACCCACGATGTTTCTACAATGGAACTATCCCTGCTGTTAATGGTAAGCGCTGTAACTACAGGCAGTTGAACATTACCTTCAGGGGTGCGTTTGTTTTTTTGGCTTTCCATAGTTACTGTTTCTTCACTATTGGAAATGATGGCTTTTTCATTGGGTTTTAAAAAAACTGTGTTGTTCGCCTTATCCTGCAGTACAATCTCCACTTTTCCTCTTATCAGCGACGTTTCCTGTATCTTATCTTCTGCATAGGCTTTTACATTAAATAATGTTCCCAGTACTTTTACATCAAAATGAGTCATATGAACCGTAAAGGGTTTTTTCTCCTGGTGAGTAACATCAAACAGTGCTTCACCGCTGAGGTAAACCTTACGTTCTGTTGCGCCAAAGTTTTTATCTGTTCTAAGTACCGACCTGGCATTCAGCATTACTTTGGTGCTGTCTGGCAGCCAAATTGTTTTCTTTTCACCATAATCTGTTGAATAAACCAATTCCTTCATTTCGGGCGCCGTAACCTGAACCGTTTCAGGTTGCTTATTCATTTTATTGGAACCAGGAAACAAAAACAGCCCCGCTCCAATTGCTATTGCCGCCGCAGTATACCCGAGGTACTTTCTAAAATAAAATCTATTGTTAAGCGGCAGAACAGGTTGCTGACTTATTTCAGGTTGCTTATCAACACCATACTTTGAATCCACTGTCTTCTTTAACTCAGCCAGTGCGGCCTGCCCGCACGGGCGCTGAAACATATCCGATATGCCCAGCACGATATTTCTTGCATCTTCAACATTATCCTTCTGATCCGGGAAAATTAAGAGATACTCCTCCCAGCAGCGCATATCGCTTTGATTACGCTGGTAACAGTAATTAATAAAAGAATCATCAATCACCAGTTCCTCAACCGAAAGGGGAGTTTGCATAAACTTATCAGAATTTTCATAGTGGAGACGGAAAACATCAGCAATTTTACCAGGTATTTTAAGTGTTTTCTCACAATTATTCTTCTTCCCTCGCAGTTGCCTGTGTTTGTACGCCGGGGCGGATGAAGATTTTGTACAGTATATATCCGTAAACCAGGAATTCTGCCTGCAGAATGGTAACAGACAGCTCCTGCAACTCAACAGATACCTGAAGTTATTTAAGTAACCAGGACAGCAATAAAAAAATTGAAAACAGAGAAGGAGCGCCGGCGAACTTACCTTCAGCCAGAGCCGCTTTGAGCAATTTCAAACCTTCGAATAAATTATTGTACACACTCCTGCGCGATATCCCTGTTTTTTCAGCAATCTGTTCTGTAGTTAACCCATCGTAAAACTTGAGGGAAATTACTTTTTTACAACGCGGGGGAAGCTTCTCAAAAATTATCTTAATTTTTTTGGACATTTCTGCCCGGTATTGTTCCTGCTCTATAATTTCATCTATCCCCGTTTCATATTCTTCTTCGCTGATCAGAAAATCATGCAGTTGTTTCGCTTTGTTGTTTTTGCGGGCGATATCTACAAGCTTCCTCCGGAATGTAACGGTGAGATAGGCTTTGGGGTTAATGATAGCATTTATCTGAACTTTTTGATCAATAAAATCAAGAAACATCTGGTTGATAATATCTTTAATATCTTCCCTGGTCCAGCCATATTTTAAGCCAATATTCATAAGAAGTCCGAAATACTTCCCATGCAAACTATAAAGCATTTGCAATTCACTGGCTGAGGGGCTCACTATCATTAACAGGCAATTGTAGAGTTGGTTGGGCAAATCTTTTCCGAAACATTTTTAGCCGTTAGCAAGTTAGCTAAAAAAAAATCATATCAAAAAAAATATGTGTAACCCTGTATGATCCGGCAATAGCGGGGTGTAAAAATTTTTATATGTGTGCAGTTTACAAACGGATATCTATTTTTAACCCATCTATAAAATGGATCGGATCAGTCCTCCGTCTGCACGCAGCGCCGCGCCGTTGGTGGCAGAGGCCAGCGGACTTGAAATATATACCACAAGATTGGCGATCTCATCAATAGATGCAAAACGCTGAATGAGGGAGGTTGGCCTCAGATCCGCAAAGAAATTCTTTTCAACCTCTGCAGCAGATATACCATCCGATTTGGCCATATCCTTAATGAAGTCGCCAATTCCTCGCGACCTCGTGGGACCGGGCAGGATCGTGTTAACCGTTACATGGGTTCCTTTGGTTAATTCGGCCAGCCCCCTGCTTACAGCAACCTGGGCGGTTTTGGTAACGCCATAGTGAATCATTTCATCGGGAATAAGAACAGCCGATTCGCTCGAAATAAAAATGATACGACCCTGGTTCCGCTTTAGCATTCCCGGGAAATAATGACGGGATAACCGTACACCGCTCATAACGTTGATCTCAAAAAAACGAAACCAGTCTTCATCCGGAATTTCAACAAAAGGCTTTGGTTCAAATATGCCGGCATTGTTAACCAAAATATCAACCTCAGGAAGTTGAACTATGATATGATTAACCTCCTCCGCTTTTGAAAAGTCGGCCGCTATACCCGAAACATTTGATTTGCCTGTTATTGCTTTTAATTCCTGTACCGCCTGATCCACACCTTGCTGCGACCGCCCGTTTATAACAACAATGACATCTTCTTCCAGGAGCTTTTTTGCAATGGCAAAACCGATGCCAGCAGTGGATCCGCTGATGAAAGCGGTTTTATCTTTTAACTGGAGGTTCATGCTGGATTTTCTTTTGTATTAAAAAATAAGCGCTGTACAAGCTTACGCCATACAATGGCATGCCCGCTATTTCACATCAGCAAGAAGATTTGCCGGTGCTTCTTTCATTAAGTGCTGAAGGTTATTTTGCACGGCCTGTACGAGCCCGGGCAGCGCGGAAAGGTTCACGCCCCATAAGCTGGTATCGCTCAATACCTGCTGCACCATTTCATCGGCCTCATATTTTTTCCATTGCTCAAAAAAATAAACTGCTTTGTCATCATTGATCGGATAAGGTTTCCCGTTCCATTCACCCTGGTACCTGTCGCCCTCTTTTTTTACCGCTTTCATAAAAAGCAAATAAGCGGCAAAGCCCAAAGCGATATGCTGGGGCACCTTGTTGTGATCGGCAAAATACTTTTGCAACACCGGCACCACCCGCATTTTCATTTTTGAGGTATACTGCATGGTTATGCTGATCCACTGGTGATTGATATAGGGATTGCGAAACCTGTCTAACACCTGCAAACCAAAACGTTCGGCTTCAGCCGCATCCACTTTTGCGGGAATGGCGGGAGCGATCCCGCTGAGCATCAGATCATGTACGAACTGTCCGAATGCTTTATCTTCCATGGCTTCTTTTACTGTGTTAAACCCCGATAAAAAAGCGAAGCCGCAACTCAGGGTATGCGTTCCGTTTAGTAAACGCAGTTTAAGCTCGCGGTACATTTCTATATCCGGCGCAATAATTACCCCGCTATCGGCAGGTGCAAAAGACAATATCTTTTTCACTTTTTCATCTCCTTCAATGGCCCATAACCGGTATACTTCACATATGATCAGCAATTCATCGGTGTAGCCCAGATCATCTTCTATTTGTTGCTTTGCCTCAGCAGCGGGCTTTCCCGGTACAATGCGGTCTACCAGGGAATTGCAGAAAGTATTGTTTGTTTTCAGCCATTCAATAAACCCGTCTTCCAGTTTGTTGTACCGCGCCAGGGTAAATACAATTTCGGCAAGCCGGTCGCCATTGCCAACAATTAATTCAGTAGGAATTATAACCATACCGCCATCAGCCTCGCCATCGCAAGCCTTATATCTTTCGTATAAAAATGCCAAAAGCTTTGCTGGAAATGAAGCAGGCGGCTTCTGCCGGATATCTTCTTCCACCAGTGTTATTCCAACCTCTGTGGTATTGGAAACAATGATCTGTAGTTGGGGATTATATGCGCATTTTAAAATTTCATCCCACTGCTGCTTTGCCGATAATACCCGGCTTATTGCCGAAGAAATGAGGTTTTCTTCTACTTTTTCCCCTTTATCTATACCACGCACGCACAAAGTGTATAAACCATCCTGCGCTTCAAAAGCATCGGTTCCACCGGCGTCTGTTGATTTTACCACTACTACCCTTCCGTTAAATATGCCCTGCCGGTTGGCTTTATCAATAAAATAATCGGGCAGTCCGCGCAACAATACACCGGTGCCAAATTGCAATACCTTTTCCGGCAATTCAAACACTTTGGCTTCCGGCTTTTGTACTGCATTGCTTTTGATGACTGAAAGATTGGTTGTGTTGAGTATCATATATAAAAAGTTCGAAGACTAAAAATCTGAAATCCGAAAAGAACAACAGGGTGCAAGTTACAGGTTGCAGGGTATAGGTTACAAGTTGCAGGTTTCAGGGTACAGGTTACAAGTTGCAGGTTTCAGGTTCCAAGGTAGGGGACTTCACAATTCCATATTTTCCAATTCTTCACCCACGGTCTGACGCTTACTGCAACTGCCTTAAATCTTAAATCTAAAATTACCTCACCTGTCCATTCCCTCTCACCACCCATTTTTCTGTTACCAGTTTTTCCAGTGCAAAAGGTCCGCGGGCGTGCAGCTTTTGAGTGGAGATGCCAATTTCGGCGCCCAAACCAAACTCCTCACCATCGGTAAACCGTGTAGAGGCATTGTGGTAAACGGCAGCGGCATCTACTTCATGTAAAAAATATTCAGCCTGTTTTTTATCTTCCGTTACGATCGCTTCCGAATGTTTGGTTGAATACTTACGGATATGGTCAATCGCTTCAGCAGAATCCTTCACCACTTTAACAGCACATTTCAAATCGAGAAACTCTCTTCCAAAATCGGCCAGGGTTGCCCTGCGCAGGTGCGGATAACCTTTTAATATTTTATAAGCTGCCGGATCGGCGAAGATCTCAACATGGTACTGTCCCAGCGCGGGTTGTAGCTTTTGCAAAAATTCGCTGGCAATGGATTGATCTACCAGAAGCGCATCCATGGCATTGCATACCGAGGGGCGGGAAACTTTTGCATTCACCGTAATATTCACCGCTTTAGAGATATCGGCTTTCTTTTCCACATATACATGGCACACACCTGCCCCTGTTTCAATAACCGGCACAAGACTGTTCTTGCGTACATAACTGATAAGTCCATCCGATCCGCGTGGTATCAGCACATCCACATACTGCGTGGCAGTAAACAGTTCCTGCACTGTTTCTCTTTCCGAAGGCAGCAAAGTAACCACAGCCGCGGGAAGCCCGTTCTTTTTCAAGACCTGCTGTATAATGCGAACGGCTGCAAGATTAGATTGCTTCGCTTCACTGCTGCCTTTGAGCACACAGGCATTGGCACTGCGAATGCATAAAGCGGCAATATCAAAAGTAACATTGGGCCGAGATTCGTATATGGCGCCCACCACTCCCAGGGGAACCGCTATTTTTTCAAGCAATAAGCCATTCTTTAATTTCCGTTTCTCCAGGATCTTTCCTGCAGGATTGGGCAACCGGCTCACCTTACGAATACTCTGAGCGATATTTTTGATTCTTTTTTCATCCAGTCTTAAACGATCGGTACGCGGATTGGCGGGGTCCTGTTTTGCAACGTCGGCCTGATTTGCCTTTAGCAGGGAAGCCTGTTGTTTTTCGATCTCATCCGCCAGCATTAGTAAAATCTTCTTCAACTGTTTATCATCCATCGCCCTTAGTTGCGGAGCTGCCTGGTATGCTTTTTTTATCTGTGCAATTGTAGTACTCATTACTGTCGGTTAAAAAATAACAATGTCATCGGCGTGTGCCGCAACAATGTTTTTGTGTGCAATTTGTTTGCTGATCTCGGTTCCGCTGAGTTTGGATTTGGCCACGCCTACAATGGTTTCATCTTCATCAATCAATTGTATTACCTCACCGGCAACGAAATTTCCTTTTACTTTTTTTATTCCCACGGTAAGCAGGCTCTTCCGGGCATGCAGGGCTTTTGATGCACCCTTATCTATATATACGCCTCCAATGGTAATGGACCCGCTGGCCAACCACTTCTGGCGGGCTTTAAGGTTGGAAGGCTGTGCAAAAAAGGTGGTGCCGTTTTTACCCTGCAGGGCCGAAATTAAAGTATCCTTTCCGCTTAACCCGCAAATGATGACGCTTATTCCCAGCGAAGTGGCCAAACGGGTGGAGGTAAGTTTGGAAAGCATGCCTCCCAATCCGAGGCTCGATTTTGTTTTGGATACGTAGCCCAGTACCGTAGCATCAATTTTTTGCACGTTGGGTATAATGTTTTTTTCGTGGTCCATTAAGCCCCCGGCGGATGTGCAAAGGATCAGGCTGTCGGCATCGAAGCCGATGGCGATCAATGTTGCCAGTTCGTCGTTATCGGAAAATTTGAGTTCGATATTGCTTACCAAATCATTTTCATTTACTACCGGCAGAATATCGTTTTGCCAGAATTCGGCGAAGGTTTCCTTCAGTTGCAAAAATTGTTTCCGGTTGGAGAAATGATGCCTTTCGCACAGGGCCTGCGCCACCGTTATACCATGTGCCGAAAAATATTGATGATACAATTGAATGAGCATGGGATTGCCCACTGCCGCGGCCGCTTTTCTTTCTGTCAGGGTGCCCTTGTATCGTTTAAAAAAGGATTTGCCGCTGCCTACTGCCCCGCTGGACACCAGTACTATATTGTATTCCTTACCAAGTGTGGCTATCTGCGCCGCAATTTTTTTTACAACAGCCTGATCAATCCTTCCTTCCCCATCGGTAATAACAGCCGTTCCCAACTTAATAACCAATACCTTTTTAACCATGAATAAAGCTTCATTTTAGAATAGCTGCAAAAATACGGAGAGAAGGAAGATTTAATCATCCAAAGTTTTCGGGCGGGCTGCAGGTATGCCAAAACATATAATCAGCTTTAAAAATTTGAGATACAGAAGGGGTTTTTTATATACTT
>CAMPJQ010000036.1 GCA_946886925.1 uncultured Terrimonas sp. | reverse complement strand
ACAAGAACCAAATCTCAAGAACCAAATAAAAACTTAGCCGCCGTGGCGGATTTAAATCCGGAGCCGGAAGAACGAAATCCGAAGGAAATACAAAATACCAGGACAAATCACAAGAACCAAATAAAAACTCAGCCGTCGTGGCAGAGCAAACCTTCGACCTCTTCAGGCCCGCACCATCCTGGCATAACAGAGTTAAAGACCTGTAACCTGTAACTTACAACCTGCAACCTCAAACAAATCTCAAATCACTAATCCAACCTTGCCAGGCTTTCTTCTATCGCTTTGATCTTAGCTTCTGCATCGGCCAGTTTTTTCCTTTCCAACTCCACTACTTCGGGCTTGGCATTTTGTACAAAACGTTCGTTGCTTAGTTTTTTTGCTGTAGATGTAAGGAAGCCTTTTTGATAAGCAAGGTCTTTTTCCAATTGCTCTTTCTGGGCTGAATGATCCGCAGGAAGCGATGAATGAACATAAAATTTATCTTTCCCGATCACCAAACTGATACTCCCTTTTTCTGCTGTATCAGCAATATGAATTGTTGGAGCGTTTACCTGTTTGGATAAAATAGAATGGATATTATTATATTTTTCCGGGTTACCGGTTTCTATGTGCAAGCTTATTTCTTCTTTAGATTTGATCCTGTTTTTAACCCTCGCATCACGCAATGCAGTAATAGCCTGCTTAAGCAATTCGCCCTCACCAAGGCATACACTATTGGAATCAGCAACAGGAGTAAGTTGTTTTATGCACAAATTATCCTTTTTTTCATCCAGCAAATGATATATTTCTTCAGAAATAAAGGGCATATAAGGATGCAGCAATTGCAACAGTTCAGTAAAATATGCTACCGTTTTGTTATACACATCTGCTGAAATGGATTGCTCAAAACCTGGCTTCACCCATTCAAGATACCAACTGCAGAAATCATCCCATATTAAAGAGTAAAGGGTTTTAAGCGCTTCGCTCAGGCGAAATTCTGAAAATAATTTTTCCACTTCAGCCTTTACCTCATTCAGCCTGCTTTCAAACCATTGCGTTGCAAACGGATCGGCAGCCGGAAGTGACGCGTCCATTTTTTTCTCCCACATCTTTACCAGCTTCAGCGCATTCCACAATTTGTTGTTGAAGAATTTTCCCTGGTCTAAAGAAGCATTGTCAAACAACAGGTCATTGCCTGCAGGAGAAGAGATCATAATGCCAAAACGAACAGCATCGGCGCCGTACGCTTCAATGAGTTTCAGCAGGTCGGGCGAATTGCCCAATTGTTTGCTCATCTTACGACCCTGCTTATCCCGAACCATGCCCGTAAAATATACATCCTTAAAAGGAATTGCTTTTTCAACGGGTTTTTCTTTATTGTATTCGAGTCCCGCCATGATCATCCTGGCCACCCAGAAAAAAATAATGTCCTGCCCGGTTACCAGCACCGAAGTAGGATAGTAATACGAAATGTCTTTATTGCCCGGGTTGGAAATGCCCTTAAACACTTCCATAGGCCAAAGCCAGGAAGAGAACCAGGTGTCGAGCACATCTTCATCCTGTGTTAAAACAGTGTTGCCATTGTTTCCGCCATATTGGGCGCTGTATAACTTTTTAGCGGCTTCTTCATTTTCGGCTACCACCACATTGCCTTTATCATCGTACCAGGCAGGGATCTGCTGCCCCCACCACAACTGGCGGCTGATGCACCAGTCTTTTACATTTTCCAGCCAATACTTATAAGTAGCCAGAAATTTATCGCCGGGATGAATAGTGATCTCACCATCAAGCACTGCTTTTAAAGCAGGTTCGGCAAGCGGTTTCATTTTTAAAAACCATTGTGTTGAAATGCGGGGCTCCACTACAACGCCTGTGCGCTGGCTGTAACCAAGGCGGGTAGCATATTCTTCTTCCCTAACAATGAATCCTTTTTCCGATAATCCTGCAATGATCTTTTTGCGGGCGGCAAAGCGGTCTTCTCCCACATATATTTGCGCTGCTTCACTTAAAGTACCATCGGCATTGAGCGTATCTACCACTTCCAAGTTGTGCTTTAAACCGAGGTTATAGTCATTGATATCGTGAGCGGGTGTAACTTTTAAAGCGCCCGTACCAAATGCCGGGTCAACATATTCATCAAAAATAATGGGGATGCTGCGGTTAATGAGGGGAACAATGGCCTTTGCATTTTTTAAATGCGCATAACGCTCGTCGTTAGGATTAACACAAACAGCCGTATCGCCCATAATGGTTTCGGGCCGCTGGGTGGCAATAACAATTCCTTTTTCACCGGTAAGGGGATTTGTTAGTTCGTTTCCCGATTCATCGGTAATGCTGTACCGGATATAATACAACTTTCCCTGCAGGTCTTTATACTCCACTTCCTCATCACTCAATGCGGTTTGAGCCGAGGGGTCCCAGTTGATCATTCTTGCTCCGCGGTAAATCAATCCTTTGCTGTGCAGATCCACAAATACCTTCATTACGGCTTTATAATAATCATCGTCCATGGTAAAAGTTACCCTGTCCCAGTCTACACTACAGCCCAATTTTTCGATCTGGCTGTAAATGATACCGCCGTATTTTTCTTTCCACTCATAAGCGTATTTTAAAAATTCGGGCCTGCTTAAACTGTTCTTATCAATTCCTCTTTCTTTAAGCATGCCCACCACCTTGGCTTCGGTGGCAATAGATGCATGATCGCTGCCAGGCACCCAGCAGGCGTTAAAACCTTTTGTACGTGCTCTGCGTACCAGGATATCCTGGACTGTTTCATTGAGCGTATGCCCCATGTGCAATACACCTGTAACATTGGGCGGGGGAATAACCACAGTAAAAGGCCTGCGGCCATCGGGCTCGCTCTTAAAATATTTCTTTTCTTTCCAGTGCCTGTTCCATTTTTCTTCAACGGATGCAGGCTCATAATTTTTGCTGAGTTCTTCCATAAAGCTGGCAAAGGTAAGCATATTTGAGGCTGAAAATGGTGAGAGATGAAAGGTGAGTGAGAAGTGAAAGGTGAGTGGTTGAGAGATCTATCGAATCAAATGTTTGGCTTCAGTGTTGAACCCCGCTAAGCTCTCCCAGTCCCCCTCTCCACCGCCGTGAGAGAGCCGGGGTGAGGGCACAAAAAAACACTTTCCCAAACAAATGGAAAAGTGCTTTTACCAGGGCAAATAATTTTACCAGGAGAGGTAAGTGATAACCGCAATCGTTGCATATACCAGGATAACAATCATAGCGATTTTTGCACCCTCACCTACATGTAATGAGTTAAAAAGCTTCATAATTGATGATTTTAAGATGAAAAAATCAGGACCGGATCATACAAAGCTTTCAAAGGAGGGACGGATAATATTCAAATGATGTTGTTCTCAGGTTGGAATACAGTAAAATATACCGTATCATTATAATTCGTTATTAACCAAATACAGATATCCCGAAGTTACGGATTTTCAATTGTATTTCGCCCAAATTATTGTTCTCTCCGGCTTTATTGTGCATATAATGTGGCTAATGTTTTGTTTATCGTTGATAATCAATAAGTTTAAAATGATTAGTACAAAAATGCTCAAAGGATTTTATCTTTAGATAAGCGATAAAACGACAGAATTTTGATTTATGCAATAGTGGATATCGAGACAACCGGTGGGTATGCAGCTTCAAATGGTATTACAGAAATAGCCATTTTTGTGCATGATGGTTTGAAAATAATTGATCGTTTTGAAACACTGATCAACCCTCAGCAAACCATCCCTTATTTTATTCAAACCATGACGGGCATTACCAATGAAATGGTAGCCAATGCACCTTCTTTTGAAGAAGTGGCAGCGCAACTATTCGCCATACTCAACGACAAAGTTTTTATTGCGCACAATGTAAACTTTGATTACTCTTTTTTGAAACACCAGTTGCAGCAATGTGGTTATGAATTGAACGCAAAAAAATTATGTACGGTAAGGCTCACCCGGAAAGTGTTCGCCGAACTTCCCTCTTACAGTTTGGGCAATATTTGCCGCTCCCTGCAAATCCCCATCGAAAACAGGCACCGCGCCGGCGGCGATGCACGGGCAACTGTTCAGTTGTTTGAGATGCTGCTGCGCAATAATGCTCAACCGCATATTGAGCAGTTCCTCAAAAAATCATCTAAAGAACAATACCTGCCGCTGCACCTGCCGAAGGAACAAATTGAAAAATTACCAAGGAAGCCGGGTGTATACTATTTCAGGAATCAAAAAGGTAAAGTAATCTACGTGGGAAAAGCAAAGAGTTTGAAAAACCGGGTGAGCAGTCATTTTACACACAACGGTGCAAGCAGGCAAAAACAGGAATTCATACGCAATGTGCATGATATCAGTTACCAGCTTTGCGGTACCGAGCTGATGGCGGCTGTACTGGAAGAAACCGAAATCAAAAGATTATGGCCCATATACAACACGAGCCGCAAACAGGTGAGCCTCCAGTACGGCTTGTACGTATTTGAAGATCAGCGGGGATATGCCCGGCTGGCCATTGAACGAAAAAGAAAACATCTTCGTCCCGTGCATACATTCGGCTTGCTGTGGGAAGGCTACCGCCTGCTGTGGAAAATGATAGAACGGCACCAGCTTTCACCCAGGCTTTGTTTTGTAGATAAAACCAAAGAAATGGGTGAATTGACGGAACAATACGATGAGCCGGTTGTATACAATTTACGTGTAGAGCAGGCATTGCAAACCCTGTATCAAGAACTGCCCACTTTTGCGGTTTTGGGTGAAGGCGTTGAAGACGGACAGCAAAGCTGTTTATTGATTGAGAAAGGAAAGTTTTATGGTATGGGCTATGTTTCCCGGGAAATGAAGATGAAGGATGTTGGAAAGCTGAAAAAGGTTTTAACGCCATATCACGATAATGATTTTATACGCGATATGATATACCGCTACGCCGAAACCAATCCGCAGCAAATGGTGAATTTTAGTGAGTAGTCAGTAGTGAGTGCGTCCCGGATTTTTAATTTGTGATTTATCGTTTGTGATTTATCGTTAGAACTACTTTCGGATTTGAGTATTCGGATTTGAATTTTATCCGCCACGGCGGACAGGCCTGCCTGCCGGTAGGCAAGTTTGGTTCTTGTAATTTGGTTTTTGTAATTTCCATTCCCTGGCCCCTTACTTAAACCCGCCCATTTTTCCAAGTTTTTGTTTTCGGTTACAGCCATTAGTTTCGCATTCTTATGACAGCATTTGCACCACTGATAGCAACAAAATTAAATATCCGCACACAGCAGGCGGAAACCGTGCTGGTGCTGCTTGCCGAAGGCGCTACCATTCCGTTTATAGCACGCTACCGCAAAGACAAAACCGGCGCTTTGGATGAAGTAGTAATCCAGCAGATAGATGATGAGTCAAAAGCACTCAAGGCTTTTACGGAAAGAAAAACGGCCATAGAGAAATCCATAACGGAGCAGGAAAAGATGACAGAGGAACTGCAGCAAAAGTTAAACAATGCAGTAACCCTGGCAGAACTTGAAGATATCTACCTTCCTTATAAACCCAAACGCCGAACGAAAGCACAGGTAGCAAAGGAGAACGGACTGGAACCACTGGCTTTGCTGATCCTCGAACAAAAAGATACCGGCCTCCCTGCCGAAGCTGAAAAATATTTCAATGAAAAAATAAAAACGGTTGACGAGGCATTGCAGGGCGCAAGGGATATTATTGCTGAACAGGTGAATGAAGATGCGCAACTCCGTGCCAAAATGCGCAAACTTTTTGAAAACAACGCTACCCTGCAGAGTAAGGTAGTGAGTGATAAAGAAGCGGATGGCATAAAGTTTAAGGATTATTTTGACTACAGTGAACCGGTAATGAAGGTACCCTCCCACCGGGCACTGGCTGTGCTGCGGGGTTTTGTGGAAGGGGTATTGCGCATTGCCATTGGTCCCGCAGAGGAACAGGCTGTTGAACAAATGGAAGCATTGTACGCCAAAGGCATGAGCGAAAGCAGTACCCAGGTAAGAAAAGCCGTGAAGGAGGCTTACCGGAGGCTGTTGCAACCCGCGTTGGAAACGGAATTCAGAACGCTGCTGAAACAGCGGGCCGATGAGGAAGCCATCAATGTGTTTGCGGAAAATTTAAAACAATTGTTATTGAGTTCACCGCTGGGTGGGAAAAAAGTATTGGCCATTGATCCAGGTTACCGCACCGGTTGCAAGGTGGTATGTTTGGATGAAAAAGGAGCATTAAAGAAAAATGACCTGATCTATATACATGAGCCCGGCAGGCTAACCAGTTCGGAGCATACGATCCGGCGGCTGGTGGAAAGTTTTCATATTGAAGCCATTGCCATCGGCGATGGAACGGCAGGCAGGGAAACGGAGCAGTTCATTAAAAAGCTCGGACTTGGTTTACCTGTTTTTTTAGTGAATGAGGACGGTGCTTCCATCTATTCCGCTTCTGAAATTGCAAGGGAAGAATTTCCCGATCATGATATTACGGTACGCGGCGCCGTTAGTATCGGCCGCCGCCTGATGGATCCGCTGGCGGAGCTTGTGAAAATTGACCCCAAGAGTATTGGCGTGGGACAATACCAGCATGATGTGAACCAGTTCAGGTTAAAGGAAAAATTAGACCAGACCGTTGTGAGCTGTGTGAACCAGGTGGGGGTAAATCTCAATACAGCAAGCAAACATTTACTGGCCTATGTGAGCGGCATTGGCAGTACCCTTGCTGATAATATCATTAAATACCGCGATGAAAACGGCGGCTTTACCAGTCGCAGCCAGTTGCTTAAAGTGCCGCGCCTGGGCGGAAAAGCATACGAACAATGTGCAGGCTTTTTGCGCATCAAGGAAGGCAATAACCCTTTAGACGGCAGCGCCGTGCATCCCGAAGCCTATGCGCTGGTGCAACAAATGGCAGTGGAAAAGAAGGTAGATGTAAAAACGTTAATAGGAAATGAACCCCTGGTTAAAGACATCAATCCCAAACAATACATCAGCGAACAATTTGGGGAACACACCATACAGGATATTTTAAAAGAATTGCAGAAACCCGGACTGGATCCCCGCAGCGAAGTACAGCAGTTTGAATTTGCGGCCATCTACAGCATTGAAGAAGTGCAGGTAGGCATGGTATTGCCGGGCATTGTTACCAATCTTACCCGCTTTGGTGCATTTATTGACATTGGGGTAAAGCAGGACGGGCTGGTGCACGTGTCGGAAATAGCGCATAAATACATACAGGACCCCGGCGAGGTATTAAAGCTCAACGATAAGGTAACGGTAAAAGTGCTGGAGGTTGACCAGGTGCGCAAACGCATTGCCCTGTCCATTAAACAAACGCAGGAAGCCCCTCAACGAAATGAATTCCGGAAAGGCAACGCAAGGTCGTTTGAAAAGAAAGAAAAAGAGCCGGATTTATCAGGCGCTTCACTCACCGATGCATTGAGTGCCCTGAAGAAGAAATTTGGAAAATAAAAATGTAGAAAATACAAAGTACCAAATAACTAAAAACAAGAACCAAATAAATCCGGTCCGCTATGGCGGAAAAATTCAAATAGCAAATTATAAATCCGAAGTAAGAAGCGCTAAATCCGAAGGGAATACAAGGCACGATTTCAAATCCGAAGTCAGAAGCGCTAAATCCGAAGGGAATGCAAGGCACGATTTCAAGTACGAAGTCGGAAGCGCTAAATTTGAAGGGAATACAAGGCACGATTTCAAGCACGAAGTCGGAAGCGCTAAATCCGAAGGGAATACAATGCATGATTTCAAATCCGAAGTCAGAAGCGCTAAATCCGAAGGGAATACAAAAGACCAGGAAGCAAACAAGAATACCAAAAGTATTAAGGCAACTGGTATTGCTGAAAGAAACTCCACAACAGGTCGTTGGCATTGATAGCCGTTGATGGTTCGTCGCTGCCCGTGCGCCCCGGCAGCCCGCCCGGCCAGGCGTGGCCGCCATCCTGGGTTAAATAATATTGAACGGTTACATTGTTATCACAATCCGTCCATTGGGTGAATGTATATTGATCCTCAGCCACTATTTCCGGAGCTGTTGCACATCCATTTACTGCCCACCATACGTTGAGCACAGAGTCAACCGGTGGAAAATAAGCGTTGCTGAAACCCGTTCCTTTACCGCCCTGGTAAGGCACATGGGTATCGGGTGCAGCGTGCATGTGCAAAACCGGTACCGGCCGCAGGGGGTTGCAGGATTGTGTAACCACCATAGAACAGGCATTTACTGCTATGGCAGCAATTTTATTGGATAACGCGCAGGCAAGCCGGTAAGCCATCATGCCTCCGTTGGAATGCCCGGTGGCATATAGCTTTTTGGGATTGATCTTATATTGGGTGGTTAATTTATCGGCAAGACGGCTGATGAACGCTGCATCATCAATATTGTTTTCACTGGCATAATCACAGCAACTGCCTGCATTCCATGTTCGGGCCTTCAATGGGCCTGTACTTTGTACGCCTTCGGGATATACCACAATAAAATGTGCGGCATTGGCCTTATCGGTAAGTTTGGATGAAGATTCAAACTGTGCGGCATCGCCTCCTCCCCCATGCATGGCAATAACCAGTGCAAAACCGGAGGAGTCATAATAAACGGGAGGAAGATTGAGCATGTAGGTTCTTATCCTTCCATCTACCATAATGGTATCGTTAAAGCGGTATTCCTTCACCGATTCAGAATCGTTGCTCTTCGCGCAGCTTACACATAAAAAAACAGTGATGCACAGTAAACCACTATATGCGATTGTCTTTGTCATGATCCGGGATTTTAAAAAACAGCACAGCTAAGATTTATAAAACGCAGAAAGGTTTAATATATGATATGTTGTGCGTACTTAATATTCTTCCCCGGTTTTGATATTTCAAAGTTCTGCTTTTCTTCCCGGTACACTGTTGTGTGTGCTTTATGCCATCTCAAACTCTCCGCAGTCAATGCGGATGTCTTTTGCCAAAAGGTCCTGCTGAAGTAAATTGCAGTAATGAGTTTTTCCTTTCAGGGAATGATGCCTGCAGTTAAAACAGGTTCTTTGAACGCTGATAATGTCCAGCCTGTTGAGGCTCACAATGAGGTTGCAGATATTGTTCCATAAGGACAGTTTATCTTCCTCATTTGTCATAGCAATAATCGCTGTAATGGGATTGGTATAGTTTTCCATTTCTTTTACTGCTTTTTTCCCCGCCGCGGTAAGCTGAATGAAGTAACTCCTCGTATCATCAACGTCGGTCTGCTTCCTGATGAGCTTTTTTTGCTCCATTACTTTTATGGCATCACTGATCGTGGGTTTGGTGAGGTTAAACTCCCGCGCTAAATAGCTTACCGTAGATTTGTCTTGCGGATGATAATGAATGAAAATAAGCAACTGTATCTGTACAGGACTTAAATGGTGTTCTTTTGCTTTCTCCCAAAGCAAAATCCTGAACACCTGGGCTAAGCGTTCCAGACCGGCAACAATTTTGTAGTCAATATTATTGTTCTGATCGTTCAGGTTAAATACCGTCATTCTCATTCGCAATTTTGCATTTCGACAATGGAATACCCTTTTTGCTGAATACTTACTTCCATTTCAGGCGCCGCCTGCTCAATATGGCAAAAAACACATTCCTTCGAAGTCAGGGACTGATCTGCCTGATTTTTTGACAGTAAGTAATCCTTACCAAAATCATGAATTATCCCCTCATTTTTTATATGGTCAGGTGCGATGATGTCAAAATGCATAATGCTGCCGTCTTTTTTTGTTACATAAGTGTCCCAAACTGCTACCTGCATGTTTTATTGTTTTTATTTGATGAATAATAATACTAATAGCCGGGGGAAGTTTTTGAATAATAAAGGTGATTGCCCGGCTATTCAGCTTTTTTCAACCGTGCTGTCAATTAAAACTCGTTTTTGTTGATATAAGGATATGTCCAGAGAATTACCGTAAGCGTAACGGCCTTAAACCAGGCTGCATACATTGCCTCAACGGTTTCATTATCGTGCCCTTTTTTTGCAAGGAAATCTTTAATGGTTGCTGTTATGGGAAAAATAAACGCAACAAGATAACGGTAGTGAATGATAGGTTCTGCGTCTACATTGTCCGTTTTATTCTTTTTGGTACTGTGATGTCTTAATGCGATCTCATGCTGGTAATTCAACCAGGTTTGATCATACGGCTTGAAGCATAGATCCATGATCCATTGGCCGAACCTTGCTCTTACTGCTGTTAAGTAATCCATATCGGGCTTTCCGTCTTTGGCAAAATATTTTACCAGGTGTTCGTTGCTGCCCACAAAACCATACCAAAGGTCGAGCACATCATTGGTTTGGTCTTTTAATACTTCGCCCGCGAGGCGCAGATGCTTTTCATCTGCTGTTGTAAACAATACTGTTTTTTTGAGCAGTTCCAAATCGGTAATGCTTACAGGCGATTGTGCTGCCTGGTCGTAGGTGTACCCCTTGATTTGTTCTGACATTTTTTTATTATTTATCAGTTGTGACAATATCGTCGGCACAAATATAGTTAGGATTCCTAACTATAAAAATATTTTTAAAATTCCCCTGTTGAAAGGTAACAACACCCATTCTTTTTTAATGAAACTGAAGCTTAGACCTGGAGGTGGTTTGGGGTGCACCTTTAAACCTGCGGCCAATTACAGTTTGCCTTTGGGCTGCAATGATATTGAGCTTTCGTAATCACGGGAAAAGCCCGAATTGAGAATTTCGAAATCCGAAGGGAATACAGTGCACGATTTCAAACCCGAAGTCAGAAGCGCTAAATTCGAAGGGAATACAAAATACGACATACCAATAGCAGGACTCAGAACCAGCATCAACTTACCAACATTTTGCACGAGCAAAAGGAAGAAGAAGAAAATGGCAACAACTACCAAAAAGCTTAACGCAACGGCACAGGAAAAATCCGAATTAAGAATTTCGAAATCCGAAGGGAATACAAAACACCATGAACCCAATAGCGAGACCCGGAGCCAATATCAACTTACCAACCAATCATCGGCGATGCCAGGCAAACTACAGCTCAATTCACAGTAGCACCGCTGTTCAATCGAAGCGACCGCTCCCGGTGAATAAACTGTAAAAGGGCATACAAAATATCATTTTAAAAAATACTTGTCGCTGGCCAATGGGAACAACAACTGGAGCGGTCTAAATCAAGCGCCGAGGTCGCATAGCAATGCACATTGCCTGCATGCAAACCCCGGCGCGACACCTGGCTCATCGAAAGGAAATTTTATTTCGCTTTTTCTGCGCAATTAAACATCCATCGCACACCAAACTTGTCTGTACAGCTGCCGAAGTAATCGCCCCAAAACATATCCTGTAACTCCATCTCTACTTTGCCGCCGGCCGAAAGCCCATTGAACAATTTTTTCGTTTCTTCCCTGGTGTCCGGTTCAAGATTGATATAAACATTGTTCCCGAAGTTCATTTTAAAACCCATGGATTCGGGCGCATCGGTGCCCATTAACTTGTGGCCTCCAAGGATAGGCAGTTCAATATGCATAACGAGGTTTTTATCATCGTCTGCCAAAGGCGGCACTCCATCCTGTGGGGGAACATCGCCCATGCGGGCAATACCCGGTCCGCTGAATTCGCCGCCAAAAACAGATTTGTAAAACAGGAATGCTTCTTCCGTATTGCGCGCAAAATTGAGATAAGTACTAACGCTTGCCATAATGCAGGTTTTAATTATTAATACGTTCAACAAATA
>CAMPJQ010000035.1 GCA_946886925.1 uncultured Terrimonas sp. | reverse complement strand
TTCCCACACTTACCACATTCTCACATTATTTATAGTTCCGTTGCGTTGGCTTGGCCAACTCAAATTCAAGTTCTTCTTTATTCAGTTTCCAGTTGTGATCTCCGTTGTATTCCCAGGCTGCTACATACAGGAACTGATCATCATGCCGCAGGGCTTCTCCTTCTTCCGTTTGGCTTTCTTCCCTAAAATGGCCGCCACAGCTTTCGGCCCTTTCAAGAGCGTCTATGCATATCAGTTCGCCCAGCTCAATAAAATCTGCCACGCGGTTGGCTTTATCTAATTCAGGATTCATTTCATTGATATCGCCGGGGATTCTTACATCGCTCCAGAATTCTTTTTTAAGTGACCTTATTTCTTCTATTGCTTCATTCAAATTCTTTGCATTGCGCGACATACCGCATTTATTCCACATGATCTTCCCCAGGCGCTTATGAAAACTTTCTACCGACTGTTTGCCCTTGATATTCATCAGGCTGCTGATGCGTTCCCTTACTGAGTTTTCTGCTGCTTCAAAGGCTTCATGCGTAGTGGGAATGGGCTTTACAGAAATTTCATCGGCCATGTAATTGCCAATTGTATACGGAATAACAAAATAACCATCTGCCAGCCCCTGCATCAATGCTGAAGCTCCGAGGCGGTTGGCGCCATGATCGCTGTAATTACATTCGCCTAAAGCGTATAAGCCTTTTACCGATGTCATCAGTTCGTAGTCTACCCACAGTCCGCCCATCGTATAATGTACTGCGGGGTAAATGCGCATGGGTACTTCATATGGATTTTCACCCGTGATCTTTTCATACATGTCGAAAAGATTACCATACTCTTCTTTTACTACTTCTTTGCCCAATCTTATGAGCGTCTCCATGTCGGGATTTTCTATGCCCTGCTTGCTGGCTTCGGCTCTTCCATATTTGTTGATAAGGTTATACCGGAAATCGAGATAAACAGCCTGTTTTGTAGTACCTACGCCGTAACCGGCATCACATCTTTCTTTGGCAGCGCGTGAAGCTACATCGCGGGGTACAAGGTTTCCATAGGCCGGGTATCTTCTTTCCAGATAATAATCCCTTTCTTCTTCGGGAATATCATTGGCTTTACGGGTATCATTTTGTTTTTTGGGAACCCATATACGGCCATCGTTACGCAGCGATTCCGACATCAATGTTAATTTGCTTTGGTGGTCGCCGGTAACGGGTATGCAGGTAGGATGAATTTGTGTAAAGCAGGGATTGGCAAAAAAAGCGCCTTTTTTATGTGCCTTCCAGGCTGCAGTAACATTACAGCCCATAGCGTTGGTAGACAGGTAAAATACATTGCCATAACCGCCGGTGCATAACAATACCGAATGGCCGAAATGTCTTTCCAGTTCGCCGGTAACAAGGTTACGGCAGATGATGCCCCGGGCTTTGCCGTCAATGACTACCACATCCAGCATTTCATGGCGTGTATGCATGGTTACATTTCCCAAAGCTACCTGCCGTTCCAGCGCCTGGTAAGCGCCTATCAGTAATTGTTGGCCGGTTTGGCCGGCAGCATAAAAAGTTCGTTTTACCTGTACCCCGCCAAATGAGCGGTTATTGAGTAATCCGCTGTATTCTCTTGCAAAAGGAACTCCCTGGGCCACACACTGATCTATAATGTTAACGCTTACTTCCGCCAGCCGGTGCGTATTGGATTCACGGGAGCGGTAATCTCCGCCTTTTATTGTATCATAAAAAAGACGGAAAACAGAATCGCCATCATTCTGATAATTCTTGGCAGCGTTTATGCCACCCTGTGCCGCAATAGAATGGGCTCTGCGGGGTGAATCCTGGAAACAAAAAGCCTTTACGCGATATCCCAACTCGCCCAGTGAAGCGGCTGCAGAAGCGCCCGCCAAGCCTGTTCCTACAACAATGATCTCCAGCTTACGTTTATTGGCAGGGTTTACCAGCTTTACATGGCCTTTGTAGTCGCTCCATTTATTCTCTAATGGTCCTGCAGGTATTTTTGAATCCAGCATAATTGTAAATACGTTGATGATTTTACCAGATTGATTCCAGGTTATTTATGGAAATGAAAGTGAGGTATTCAAAATTTCCCTTTCATTTTTCACTTCTCTCCAATACTTACCCCTTACCTCTATTTCACCCATCCAAGATATATTGAAACAGGCATCATGGCAAAAGCCAATGGTACTATTATTGAAAATGCCATGCCTGTTGCATGAACAATACGCACGTAGCGTTGATTGTGCAGTCCAAGCGTTCTGAATGCGCTGTTAAATCCATGCATTAAATGGTAAGCTAAGGAAATGCAGGCCAGCACATATAAAATAACTACTGCCAGCGATTGAAATACGATCAGCATTTCGCCATACAGGTTATGATATTCTTTACCATCATAGGAGGTAATGCCCAACTCGTGAATATTGCCAATTCCACCAAGCCTGCTGGGCGTCCAGAAATGATAAATGTGCATGACCAGGAAAAGCAGGATCAAAGTACCCAATAATCCCATACTGCGGCTGTACCATTTGCTTCCGCGGTTGCCCAAAGGAACCTGGTAGCCTATGCTTCGCCTGCTTCTGTTCTGCACTTCCAGGATCAATCCCTGTACAATGTGTAAAATAATGCCGATAAATAATCCTACTTCCAGAATGCGGATTACTACTGTTGCGCCCATAAAATGAGCCGCCTTATTGAACATGGCGCCATCATCGCTTGCCCATATGCACGCATTAATCCCAACATGCACTACAAGAAATGCGATTAGGGAAACACCCGTAAGCGCCATTACAAATTTTTTTCCAACGGAAGAAGTGAAGAGTTGTTTCCAGGTCATAGTAAGAAGAAGTGGTTAGAAAAAGTAGTGCAAAAATAGCACACAAATGCTCATAAAAATCAGGTTATGATATTTTTTATCCATCTATGCGTTTCGACAAACGATCATGAATGACCTGAAAGAGGTGCTGGGGCTGCAATGTACGCCACTCAGGCGCTTCCAGTAACTCAACATATCTGTTCAATTTCGCTTTTTTAAAATCGTACTGAGACTGTTCGGGAAGGTTTAATATAACGATCCATCCATCTTCCTCATTGGTTTCCTGGAACCAATCCTCGTAATAACTGTCATCGCTGCTGTGAAAATTCAATACATTTTCCCCTATTAATATAAATTTTGTGATGCCCTCATAAAAAAGTACATCTGTAACTTCTCTTCGTAAAGTTTGTATATCGTTTTCTATGGCATCGTTCCATTCACCTATCAGTTCAATAATGGCGAATCCATTTTCGTAGTCCGCATAAAGAAGCTTCATGTATAAAGTGCGCGATCCAAATTCGTCCCATTGCGGATGGATATAATAATTGTATACGGTTTGCGAAAATACAAATTCACTGTATTCCCTTCCCAAAAAAGGAGACCTCGGGTCTTCTTCCGAAGCATATAAATGCCGCCAGTTGTAAAACGGTTCAATATCATGCATAATTCAACAACTCTGTATCACAAATATCGAAAGAATACCTATAATAAAAGCAGGGTTTCACATGGTTTTTACAAGAGGTTAATGTTGCAATAAACTTTTCTTGAGTGATGTATACTCCGCCTCTATAACTATACTCTGTTTAGGGCGTTGCAGTATACTTTCTATTGAAGGCGGGATAGCTATCTTTTCTCCGGTTACAGGCTCCACCACGTCATAGAATTTTACAGGATGAGCGGTTTCAAGAAAAATACCTTTTTGCTGAAGATGCCGTTCAAGGTAACGTTCCAGTCCAAGGTAGGCTACCGCTCCATGCGGATCGGGCAAATAACCGGTTTCCTGTTTTACCCTTTTTATGGTGTCTTTTGTTTCTGTATCAGTGATCGTATACCCGGAAAGCTTTTCTTTGAGGCTGATAAAATGATGATCAAACAGTTGAAGCACACGCACAAAATTACTGGGATCACCCACGTCCATGGCATTGGAAATGGTGGGTATTGCAGGTTTAACCTCGTATTCGCCACTGTGCAGGTAGCGGGGCACAACGTCATTTGTATTGCATGCGGCAATAAAATGCGCTGCCGGAAGTCCGGAAATATGGGCGAGCATGCCTGCACAAATATTGCCAAAATTCCCGCTGGGCACGCTAAATACAGGTGGACTTTCTTTTTGGCTCCATTGTTTATAAGCAAAGAAATAATAAAATTGCTGAGGCAACCAGCGGGCCACATTAATGGAATTGGCTGAAGTGAGTAATCTTTTTTGAGTGAGCGTTTCATCTGCAAAAGCCTGTTTTACCATTCGCTGGCAATCGTCGAATGAACCGTTTACTTCAAGCGCATGAATGTTTTTTCCAAGCGTGGTCAATTGCTTTTCCTGCACTGAGCTCACTTTTCCTGAAGGATAAAGAATAACTACATCTACTCCATCTACTTCATAAAATCCATTGGCTACGGCGCCGCCGGTATCGCCGGAAGTGGCTACCAGCACGGTTATTTTTTCGCTTCTTTCTTTTGCAAAATAGCCCAGGCACCTGCTCATAAACCTGGCGCCAATATCTTTAAAAGCGAGGGTTGGCCCATGGAAAAGTTCAAGGGAGAAAATATTGTCGTTTATTTTCACCAGAGGGGTTGGGAAATTAATGGTTTCTTCAACAATTTGCCGCAACTGATCTTCAGGTATATCGTTTCCAACATAAGGTTTTATCACATCAAAAGCAATGGTTTCATTGCTCTTATTCCCGATAGCATCAATCCAGTTTTTTTGGAGCCGGGGAAGCATTTCGGGAAAATACAACCCCTTATCGGGCGCCTGTCCTTTTATAGTGGCTTCCTTAAAGCTTACTTTAGGTGACTGTTGATTCAGACTATAATATTTCATTGTAATTGTTACTGCTCTTTATAAACGCAATGGTTATTTGAATTCATAAAGTGACGTGTTAATTCTTTACTTTAACCCCTTCCATATTTACGGTTGTAACATAAGTATGAAAAGCGATCCCGGTATTGGTGTATGTTTCCTGCATTGTTTTTTCAACCACCTTTGCAGTTGTTTCATCACGGCTGAGCATAAATATGGAGGGCCCCGATCCCGATATGCCACCACCTAAGGCACCGGCTTCCAAACTCCTGGATTTTACTTCAGCAAAAGCAGGAATAAGGATGCTTCTTACAGGTTCAATCAGCACATCTTCGAGAGAACGGCTGATAAGATCATAATCACTTTTCATTAAACCTGTAACCAGCGCCGCAATATTGCCCCATTGCTTAATGGCATCTTTCAATAGTATTTGTTTTCTCAGTATCTGCCTGGCATCTTCGGTGCGTACTTCTATTTGCGGATGAACCAGTGTAACGTACAGAGGAGGAGAGGGAACGCTGATTACATCCAGCGGATGAATGCTGCGGATAAGCGTAACACCACCATAAATACAGGGTGCTATATTATCGGCATGCTTAACACCAGATGCCAGTTTTTCACCCAGCATGGACATCTGCACCAGATCAGCATTGCTGAAAACATTATCCAGCAAATGATTGGCAGCCACCACCGCGCCTGCTGAACTGGCTGCGCTTGAGCCAATGCCGCTGCCAGGCATTATTTTTTTTTCGATGGTAACATCAAATCCTATCTTACTGTCCAGCCTGTCAATCATTTCCAAAAGCGCAACGCCTGCTACATTCTTTTGAGGATCGGTGGGTAATCCATAATCATCAACATTATGAATAACCACCACAGGTTCTTCAATGAGTTTTACCGTCATTATATCATAAGGATCGTTCAAAGCCAGTCCAAGCACATCAAATCCGCATACAATATTGGCTACCGTGCCGGGAGAGTGAACAGTTATTGATTTATTTCTTGCTGACGCTATCGCTTTCAAATGCATGATGGGTTTGAGATTTGTAATTTGATATGCTGAACATTCAATTTGAAATTTCAAATTGATGCATCTACGAAGCCGTTGCTCTTATAATATCAGCAAACACGCCCGATGCGGTTACCTCTGCGCCTGCACCTGCTCCTTTTACAACCAAAGGCTGGCTGGGGTAGCGCGCTGTGTAAAACAATACTACATTGTCTTTTCCATATAAATGATATAGGTCGTGCCGGGGAGCGATATGTTCCAGACCCACAACAGCTTTCCCTTTTTCAAACTTTGCTACAAACTTAAGCTTGCTGTTTGCTGCTGATGCATCATCATAGAGTTTTTTGAAATGAGGCTCATGCCTTTCCATTTCTTTATAAAATGCCTTTACATCGCCCTTCATACAGCTTTCCGGTAAAAAGCCGTTGCAGGTTATGTCTTCCATTTCTAATTGCTCTCCCGATTCACGCGCCAGTATCAGTATTTTGCGCATTACATCTGTACCACTCAAATCCAAACGCGGATCAGGCTCCGTATAGCCCTCTTCCTGTGCCTGTTTTACCACTTCGGCAAAGCTCACTTCACCATTATAATGATTAAAAACAAAATTCAGCGTACCGCTCAGCACCGCTTCAATGCGGTTAATTTTATCGCCACTTCGCATCAGGTCATTCAATGTTCCTATTACCGGCAATGCAGCGCCTACATTGGTTTCAAACAGGTAAAGGCAGTTGTATGACCTTGCCAGGTCCTTTAATTTTCTGTAGTAAGCGTACGATGATGAGGCTGCCACTTTATTGCAGGCCACTATAGAAACGCTTTTTTGCAATAGCCTGTCGTACACTTTTGCCACTGCATCACTTGCCGTCATATCTGCAAAAATGGCGTTGCGGAAGTTTTTACCGATAATGATATTTACAAAGGCTTCTATATCGGCTTCTTCTCCTCCCTGCAATTTTTCGTTCCACTGGTTAAAATCAATACCATTATCATCTATTATCATCTTCCGGCTGTTGGCCAGTCCTGTAACCTTAACGTTAAGGCGCAGGTGCTTTGCCAGCCAGTCCTGTTGTTGCTGCAATTGCTGCAGCAACTTGCTGCCCACATTGCCTGTGCCGGCAATAAAGAGGTGAATTTGTTTATTGGTCGTTTCAAAAAACTCTTCATGCAGCACATTGATGGCTTTGCGCACATCTTTTGTAGCCACTACAGCAGATATATTCCGCTCAGAAGAGCCCTGTGCAATGGCCCGCACGTTAACCCCGTTCCTTCCCAATGCACCAAACATTTTTCCGCTTATCCCGGGATGGCTTTTCATGTTTTCTCCAACCAAAGCAACGATAGACAGTTCTGTTTCTACCAGCAGAGGCTGTACCTTTTCCACCAATACTTCATGTTCAAATTCAGTTTCCACCACCGCTTTGGCTTTATGAATAGAAGCGGCTTCAACGCCAACACAAATGGAGTGCTCCGAAGAACCCTGTGTAATGAGTATAACGTTGATCTGCGCATCCGATAATGCCTCAAATAACCTTCTCGAAAAGCCGGGCACACCCACCATTCCACTTCCTTCGAGGCTAAAGAGCGCGATATTACTGATGCTGGAAATACCACGTATGGCATTGCCGTTTGTTGAGGCTTTTTGCTGGATAATAGTTCCAGCATCACCAGGAGCGAAAGTGTTTTTTATTACCACGGGGATGGCCTTACGCAAAACGGGTTGAATGGTTGGCGGGTAAAGCACCTTAGCGCCAAAGTGGGAAAGTTCCATGGCTTCCTGGTAAGAAATGGAAGAAATAACCCGGGCGCTGCTTACCCAGCGGGGGTCGGCAGTCATCATGCCCGATACATCGGTCCATATTTCAAGGGCGGTGGCATCTGTTGCCGCTGCCAGAATAGCAGCGGTATAGTCGGAGCCTCCGCGCCCTAAAGTGGTCGTTTCATTATTTTCATCGGCGGCAATAAAACCCGGCACTACCGTCAAAGGTTCTTTGCAGGTGGTAATATAATCCGTGATTTGTTTGCCGGTAACCGGCACATTTACCGTTGCATTGCCAAAATTGGCATTGGTCTGTATCAATGTTCTCGCATCCTTCCATGCAGTGGTTATTCCTGCAGTATTAAAAGCTGCGGCAATGATCTGTGAGGAAGTCAGTTCACCATAGCTTACCATCCGGTCGCGGGTTCTTGCGGAAAATTCACCCAATAAAAAAACACCATTACAAATATCTTCAATGTCGTTGCACAATTTTTTAACCATGCTCAATACGCTGCTCTGCTGCTGTACGGGTATCAATAATTTTACCGTGTCTAAGTGTCTTTGTTCAATGTGTTGGAGTTCTTCTTTATATTGCTCGTTACCTGCGGCTGCCATTAATCCCGAATTAAGCAATGCATCAGTGGTTCCCCCCAATGCAGAAACTACTATGATCGTTTTATCTTTTTCTAATCTTTCTTTTACAATGGATATTACCCTCTTAATATTATCGGCGCTTCCTACCGAAGTACCGCCGAATTTCAACACCTGCATATATTTGTATTTGATAATTATTATTATACCGGTCCCCGTATCTTTTCAGATAATCGCAGCCCTGTAGCCCAAAGTATTATATGCGTGCAATTTACCCTCAAATGAGGGTTGTCGTTGATGTAATAATAATGGTACCTGCTGTAGTATATGCAGCAGCGGAAGGAAATGTATTTAATTTGTACTGTACCATTACTGTTTTGAGTTGCCGAAGGTAAAACAGAATTGGACAATAGCAAACAAAATGGTGAAAATTATCCTTGCGTACCCTTTAATCAACACAGCCTGCTTCCACACACACATAATATAAAGCTATCTCTGCCTCCACAATTTAGATTCCATACAAATGTATTTATGAACAACAATTTGGGGGATTTGCTTTATAAGCTGCACAAAATACCGCGATTTTAGTTAAAAATATTTAATGCAATGATCAATTCCTTTTTTTTTGACTAATTTCATGCCTTTAAAAGACGTTTGCCTGTCAATTAAAAATCTGTTTGGCATCGTTGCTTTACGGCAGCGAAGGCTGATCTTACAACTATCCTGACGAATTTAATCATTAAGTACAGTAACTCATGCCAAGCTCTCCTTCCGCAGCGTTAACGCAGTTTCAGAATCTTGTAGGCCGTAAGTTTCAGATATACAACAGCCTGTTTACATCCTTACCTTTTCACCGTATCGAAAAAACCGGTATCCTGCTCTCCCTGTTACTGAGCTATTGTGAAGAAGGATATGCCAATCACCAAAGCCCACTACAAATCATTGATGATTTTTTTAGTAAGCATACCGGCTATGCAAAAGAAGAAGAGAAGTTAGACCTGTTGTTCCGGTTTGTGCAATATGTAGAGCGGCAGGTAGTATTATTTGATGCGCTGGAAGATGCCGCTTTTACTACGGTTAATGATATGAATGGACCGGGTACGCTTAAAGGGCTCCAGTCGGAAGTGGCACAATTTGACAATGAAACTCAACTGAAGAAAAAGCTGGAAGATTTTAGCATCAGGCTTGTGCTTACGGCCCATCCCACACAATTTTACCCCGGCGCCGTTTTGGGTATCATTCATGATCTAACAAGAGCTATTGCTGAAAACAATATCAACCAGATCAACATGTACCTGCAGCAATTGGGAAAAACACCCTTTTTAAAGCAGAAAAAGCCAACGCCCTATGATGAAGCGATCAGTTTAATGTGGTACTTAGAAAATATTTTTTACCAGGCTGCAGGGAGAATCATTTCAATTATGAAAACAAATTTGCCTGAAGTGGTATCTGCCGATAATCCTGTTATCCGCATGGGGTTTTGGCCCGGTGGAGACAGGGACGGGAATCCATACGTTAGAACGGATACCACTTTGCGGGTAGCGGGTGCATTGCGCGAAAGCATTATGAAGTCATATTACCTTGATGTGCGCCGCCTGAAACGCAGGCTTACGTTTAAAGGAGTTGATGTTCCACTGCAGCAATTAGAACAGAAGTTGTATAATAATCTTTTTGTCCCGGGATATAAAAGCGATATAAATAAAGCTGAAATCCTGAATACCCTTTTGCAAATTAAAGAAACACTCATTCACAAACACAACGGGTTGTTTCTGGACCTGATTGAATCACTGATCAATAAGGTGGAGGTTTTTGGATTGCATTTTGCATCATTGGATGTGCGCCAGGATAGTTCCGTACACGCCAGTATAATTGAGGAGATCGCAAAAAAGACAAAAGCGCTTCCTACTGATTATTTGTCTTTGCCTGAGAGAGATAAAATACAGGCGCTGATAAAGGTTAGCACTTTGGTTGACAGTGAAGCGCTGACCGATGAAATTCATAAGGATACCCTTAAGGTGATGGCGGCGATCAAAGATATACAGTCAAGTAACGGGGTGGAAGGCTGCGACCGGTATGTTATAAGTCATGCCGACAGCGCACTGACCGTTATCGAGGTATACGGGTTGCTGTTGATGAGCGGGTGGGAGGCAGGTTCGCTGCTGGTGGATATAGTGCCGCTTTTTGAAACTGTTGATGATCTTGACAACGCTGCCGGCATAATGAAAGAACTGTATGAACTTCCGGCTTACCGCGAACATTTGCGTTTGCGCAGGAATAAGCAAACCATCATGCTTGGCTTTTCCGATGGCACCAAAGACGGCGGTTACCTTATGGCCAACTGGGGTATATACAAGGCTAAAGAAGAACTTACCCGAATATCAAGGGCTTATGATATTGATGTAATATTTTTTGACGGCAGAGGTGGCCCACCCGCAAGAGGCGGTGGAAAAACGCATAAGTTTTATGCCTCTCTCGGAAAAAATATAGCCAATGAAGAAATTCAGTTAACCATACAGGGACAAACCGTAAGTTCTAATTTTGGTACTATTGAATCTGCACAATTTAATATTGAACAATTGATCAACGCAGGCATTTCAAATGAACTGTTTGCTTCCCAGAAAATTATTCTTCAGGATGCTGAAAAGGAACTGATACAGCAATTGGCCGAAAAAAGCCTTACTGCTTACTTAGAACTGAAGACTCATCCTAATTTCCTGGAGTACCTCGGTCATGCAAGTCCGCTAAGGTTTTATGGAGCAACCAATATAGGCAGCCGCCCGGCAAAGAGAGGTGGTTCGGCCAAGTTGGTTTTGGAAGACCTGCGTGCTATCCCTTTTGTTGGTTCATGGAGCCAGCTAAAGCAAAATGTAACCGGGTATTATGGAGTGGGCACTGCGTTTAAAAAAATGGACGAAGAGGGGAGGTGGGAAGAAGTGAAAAAGCTCTACGAGAAATCTACTTTCATTAAAACGCTGATCGCCAACTGCGAAATGTCTATGAAAAAGAGCTTTTTTCCTATGACCCGCTTTCTTTCCAATCATCCCGTATACGGAGAAATATGGAATAAGATATTTGAGGAATATGAACTCACCAAACAATATGTATTTCGCCTCACCGGCAAAAATGAGCTCATGGCAGATTATCCGGTAGAGCAGCTTTCCGTTCAAATGCGGGAACGGATCGTGCTGCCGCTGGTAACCATACAGCAATATGCCATTACCAAAGTGCGGGAACTGGAAGAAAATGCGTCCGAATCGCCGCATAAACAAACTCTTGAAAAATTAGTAATGCGTTGTTCTTTCGGTATTATCAACGCGGGAAGAAACTCTGCGTAAGGGAGGAGTATAGGTTGCAAGTTGCAGGTTACAGGGATGGGGTTAAGGTATGAGGTGTAAGAGGCAGAAGTTATAAAGCCATCCATAGAAATGGACGGCTGTAACGATTGCTTGCCCTGTGAAAAAGTTTATGCACGCCCTAAAGCCTGAGACCTGCACCCTGTAAAATCGTATGGGATTCTCTAAAAACTAAAAATGGCTGCCAGCACAAATGACCCTGTGCTTTTTACACCGTTACCGTTATTTTTTGTAAATATGGGATCTTCGGCGCTGTCTAAGCGAAATTCCGGGATGATCATGAAGTTTTCATGCGGTTTGATATTAAGG
>CAMPJQ010000034.1 GCA_946886925.1 uncultured Terrimonas sp. | reverse complement strand
CGGGTGATGGGGTATACATATCCGTTATCATGGAATATGCTTTCCAGCAATCTTCCTTTTCACGCTCGGGAGGCGTTTCCAATATAACACGGATGGCAAAAAGATCGTATACTTCTTCAAATGCAACTCCTTTTTTCTTCATTTTATTCCAGATGGAATGGATAGATTTGGGTCTGCCGTATACTTCCACTTTAAGCCCGGCCTTCTCCAATCCTTCTTTGATAGGCCTTATGAACTCATTGATATACCTGGTACGTTCTCTGCGCGTTTCCGCCAGTTTCCTTGCTATTTCCCTGTAAATATCCGGTTCCAGGTATTTCATCGCAAGATCTTCCATTTCTGTTTTAATGGTATATAAGCCCATTCGGTGTGCCAGCGGAGCATACACATACACCGTTTCACTCGATATTTTCAATTGCTTTTCCCGTTTCATGCTGTCTAACGTGCGCATGTTATGGAGACGGTCGGCTAATTTGATGAGGATAACGCGTGGATCATCGGTAAGGGTGACCAATATTTTTTTGAAATTTTCGGCCTGCTGCGTGGTATTGGTATCTACTACATTGGCTATTTTGGTAAGCCCGTCAATGATACGTGTAATTTCACCTCCAAAGGCTCTTTCAATATCTTCCAGCGTTAGATCAGTATCTTCAACCGTATCGTGGAGCAGCGCACAAATAGTAGAACGCACACCCAGTCCTATTTCTTCAACACATATTCTCGCTACGGCAATAGGATGTAAAATATAGGGCTCTCCGCTTTTGCGGCGCATGGTTTTATGGGCATCGGCAGCCATTTCAAAAGCCAATCTCAATAATTCCCTGTGCCCCGGTTTCAATTTGGGCTTAAGACATCTTAACAATGCCCTGTACTGACGAACAATCTCCTTTTTTTCTTCTTCTTCGCTCAGGTTGTATTTTGGCGTTTTAACATCAGCGTCCATATAAATCCAAATTTAAGTAAAATCTACTACCTTTGCCGTCCCAAAAAACGAAAGGGCCTTTAAAAGTCCGGGGGAAACAAAAGCGGGTGTGGCGAAATTGGCAGACGTACCAGACTTAGGATCTGGCGCCGCGAGGCATGGGGGTTCGAGTCCCTCCACCCGCACAACATTTTAATTAATTGAGCAGAGAAAGGCTGGTTTTGGATATTACTTCTGGATCGGTATGATCAAAAATCAATTCCAGGTAGCTACAGCGCAGTACCTGTCTTTTCTCAGGAAGATATTTAACACATTTATTATATGGCAACGGTTACAAGGGAAAATATTGGATTACTCAACGATAAAATAACAGTTACGGTTAACAAAGAGGATTATTTTCCGCCTTTTGAAAAAGCATTAAAACAATATGCAAAATCGGCTAATATACCAGGCTTCCGGAAGGGAATGGTTCCCTCAGGCGTTATTAAAAAAATGCACGGACCAGCAGTTTATACTGAAGAAGTATTGAGGAGTATTGAAAAAGGGCTGGTGGATTATTTAGACCAGGAAAAACTTGACATTTTTGCGCAACCGCTTCCCGCAACAGACAACGATCCCGGCAGTTTGGATATGAATAACCCTTCCGAGTATTCTTTTCATTTTGAAGTGGGCTTAAAACCATCATTTGAACTACCTGACCTTAATACATTACCGCTGAAGCGCTATAAAATTGAAGTGCCGGCCGAAATGATAGAAGAAGAATTAGAAAGACTGAAAGTGAGGCATGGTAAAATGACAGAGCCGGAAACCATTGCTACAGACGAGGATGTGCTGAATGTAAAATTTGAAGAATCTGATGCAGAAGGCAATGTAATTGAAAACGGCATTTCCAAAGATAATTCGCTGCTGCTTAAATATTTTAATGCTTCATTTAAAGAACAACTTACAGGAAAAAAGAAAGACGACAGTGTTGTTTTGCAGTTGAAAAGCGCTTTCGATGATAAAGAAAGAGAATGGCTGGAAAGCGATTTGGGATTGGATAAAGACATTGCTGCCGACCTTGAGCGATATTTCAAAGTAACCATTGTTAAAATAGGATTGGTAGAAAAACGGGAGTTAAACGAGGAATTTTATGAAGAAGTTTATCCCGGTAAAGAAATCAAGACCGAAGAAGATTTCCGCAACGCGATAAAAGCAGACATTGAGAAGGCCCTGGACGGACAAAGCCGCAATCATTTTCATCACGAGCTATACCATGCCTTGCTGGATAATACAGTTATTGAATTCCCCGAGAATTTTCTGAAAAAATGGATGGAAAAAGGAGGCGAGCAGACCAAAACGCCGGAGCAGATAGACGAAGAATTTCCAGTGTTCAAAAACCAGTTAAAATGGACCCTGATCAGCGATAAGATCGTTAAAGAAAATCATCTGGAAGTGTCGCCCGATGAAATACGCGATCAGATTACCACGGAAGTACTTGGCTATTTTGGGGCTTCGGGATTGCAGGGTGACATGTCGTGGATCGACAGTTACGTGGACAGGCTTACAAAGGATCAGCAACAGGTTGAGAATACCTACCGGAAACTGATAAGCGAAAAGGTGTTTACACAAATTGAAACCAAAGCTACCCCATCAGAACAACCTATCAGCTTAGATGATTTTAAAAAACTGCAGGAAGAACATCAGCACCATCAGCATTAGATTTGAAATTTGAGATTGAAGATTTGAAATCTATCCGCCACCACGGATCTACCGGCCGGCAGGTTTGCTTTTTGTGATTTGGTATCTGGCGCTTTTCCGTTGTATATCTTTCGGATTTCGAATTAAGATGTCGGATTTAATATTTGAATCCACCCCGGCGGTCAGGTTTTTTTTGGTTCTTGTTTTTTGGTTCTTGATGCTTCCCGACAGTATTGGTTCTAATTTGCTTCGAATCTCTTATTTTATTCTTTGGGCATTCTCCTCCCGCATGGCATTTTGTCTGTTTTTTTCTCTTGCATGATATTTGGGATTATAAATGCCATAAATTGCCATTCATAAATTAAGAAATTATTGATACTATGAACATTGGAAAAGAATTTGAAAAATATGCGGTAAAGCATAAAGGTATTTCCAGTAATACGCTCAACGACTTTACCAGGCACTCCGTTACCAATCTTACACCTAATATTATTGAAGAGCGTCCTATGAATGTGGCTGTAATGGATGTGTACAGCCGTTTGATGATGGACCGCATTATTTTCCTGGGCTATCCTATTTCGGAAGAGGTGGGTAATATTGTAACTGCCCAGTTGCTTTTTTTAGAAAGCACGGACCGCACGAGAGATATTCAAATGTACATCAACAGCCCCGGAGGGTCGGTATATGCTGGCATGGGCGTTTATGATACTATGCAATATATTACTCCCGATATCTCTACCATTTGCACGGGAATGGCTGCCAGTATGGGAGCGGTATTGATGTGCGCCGGTGCAAAAGGCAAACGCACAGCTTTAAAACATTCACGGATCATGATGCATCAGCCGAGCTCAGGTGCCGCCGGGCAGGCAAGTGATGTGCTGATCACCGTAAATGAAGTAAGGAAGATAAAAAAAGAATTATATGAAGTAGTATCCTATCACAGCGGGCAGGATGTGGAAAAAATTGAGAAGGATTTCGATCGCGATTTTTGGATGACAGCCCTTGAAGCAAAAGAATATGGACTGGTAGATGAGGTATTGCTGATCAATCCCAAAAAGCAAAAAGATAAATAATCACAAATAACATCGGATATGTATATAAACAACAAAAGGAACCCTTTTATTTCAGATGACGAAGACAATCCGGAAACGCCCGAGATGCCTTCGATGGAAAAAATGCTGAGCGGCTGGCAGTTCGACAAAAAGTTTATTGAACAACGCAAGATTTTTCTATGGGGCGCAGTAGACGATAAAAGCGCTAAAGACCTTACTTCCCGCCTGCTTTATTTGGATGCCATTGACCAGGGAAAAGAAATCACTTTTTATATTAACAGTCCTGGTGGAATAGTTACCAGCGGTATGGTAGTATATGATACCATGCAAATGATTAAATCGCCCGTAGCAACAGTATGTATGGGCATGGCCGCCTCCATGGGTTCTCTGCTGCTAAGCGGTGGCAAAAAAGGCAAACGCTATATTTTTCCTCACGGCGAAGTAATGATACACCAGCCCAGCGGTGGCGGACAGGGAACTTCTGCCGACCTGGAAATAATGGCTGAGCAGATTCATAAGGTAAAAGAAATGAGTGCGAAAATACTTGCTGATAACTGCGGACAACCTATTGAAAAAATAATGAAAGATTTTGACAGGGATCATTGGATGGGCGCAAAGGAATCTGTAGAATATGGTATTGTGGATAAGGTAATTGATAAGTTATAACCGGTTTACAATCAGCCGGTTGATGAGCCGCCCACAATGGAGCGGCTTTTTCATGCAGCGAAATTGACATATGTATACATGATAAAACTGGATTTTTACAAAAAAGTTTCGGACTTTTGCAGCTTATCCTTATTCTTTTTGCCTTAGTAATAGTAAAACCACTCCCGTATCCTTTGCAGCCATACTAAAAATAGTTGAACATTAAACTTTTATTGTATTACAATGGCTAAATCAATTTTACATTGCTCTTTTTGTGGAAGAAGCCGCGACGAAGTTAAAATTCTGATCGCGGGGCAGGAAGGACATATTTGCGAAAACTGCGTAGACCACGCTCGTGAAATTATTGAACAGGAACTGGTATTAAAGCATGAGTCTTCTCATCCCCAGTTTAAGCTTACTGTTAAAAAACCCATGGAGGTTAAAAAATTCCTGGATGAATATGTCATTGGTCAGGATGACGCAAAAAAAGTGCTGGCTGTAGCGGTGTATAATCACTATAAACGCCTGCAGCATAAAGGAGGCGAAAATGAAGTAGAGATAGAAAAAAGCAATATTGTAATGGTAGGAGAAACCGGAACAGGAAAAACCCTGCTGGCCAAAACCATTGCCCGTATGTTGAATGTGCCCTTTGCCATTGTGGATGCTACTGTTTTTACCGAAGCTGGTTATGTGGGGGAAGATGTAGAAAGTATTCTTACACGATTGCTGCAGGTTTGTAATTATGATGTGGCAGCAGCAGAAAAAGGTATTGTATATATTGACGAGATTGATAAAATTGCCCGTAAAAGCGACAACCCGTCCATTACCCGCGATGTGAGCGGCGAAGGCGTACAACAGGGTTTACTGAAACTGCTGGAAGGAACAGAAGTACTGGTTCCCCCGCAGGGCGGCAGAAAACATCCCGAACAAAAACTAATTAAAGTAAATACCCAGAACATCCTGTTTATTTGCGGTGGTGCATTTGATGGCATAGACAGGGTGATTGCCCGCAGGGTAAATACCAATGCCATAGGCTTTAATGTAAATAAAGATCAGCAGGAATACATGAAGAAAAACCTGTTGCAATACATTAATGCACAGGATCTGAAGTCTTTTGGGCTGATCCCGGAACTGCTGGGGCGTTTACCCGTTGTTACCTATCTTAATCCTTTAGATTCAGAAACACTCCGGTCTATTCTCACCGTGCCTAAAAATGCGCTTATGAAGCAATACAACAGGCTATTTGAACTGGAAGGCATTAAGTTAAAAGTAGATGAAGACGTACTCGATTTTATGGTTAGCAAGGCCATGGAATACAAACTTGGAGCAAGAGGCTTGAGAAGTATTTGCGAAAATATACTTACAGATGCAATGTTTGAACTGCCTTCTTCAACCGAAAAGCAGTTTCATCTTACTCTCGACTATGCACAACGCAAGTTCGACAACAGTAAAATGAGCATGCTAAAGGTTGCATAGATGAAAGAATACAAAGTACTACTTGTATAAAAACTTAAAAGTCCGGCTATACCAGCCGGGCTTCTTTGTTTACCTATTAAATTTATTTTTTCCTCCTATCTTCACCAATTAAATACAAGTTCATCGTATGAAAGAATTAATTGATCGTTTGCAGGCGGAAGCAGGTTTAAGCGAAGAGCAGGCTGTAAAGGCCATTACACTGGTGAAGGATTTTGCAAAAGAAAAATTCCCTTTATTTTCGGGGGCAATAGAAAAAGTATTTACCAAATATTCTCCTAAAGAGGATGAAGATTTTTTGCAATAATAAAAAAACCCCCGCTTTATGCAGGGGCTCCTTGTTTTCTCATGTTGTGTAAGGAAATTTTAGCTTTGTAATACCTCTCTGGCTATTACAATCTTTTGTATTTCACTTGTACCTTCGCCAATGGTACACAGCTTACTGTCTCTGTAAAACTTTTCTACCGGAAAATCTTTGGTATACCCATATCCGCCAAAAATCTGAACAGCATCATTGGCCACCTTCACCGCCACTTCACTGGCATAATATTTTGCCATAGCCGCTTCTTTTGTCATGGGTAATCCTTTATTCTTTTTATCCGCAGCCTGTAATATCAATAACTCCGATGCCATGATTTCCGTAGCCATATCCGCCAGTTTAAAAGATATGCCCTGGAAGCTTGAAATAGGCTGATCAAACTGGTACCGCTCTTTGGAGTACTGCAATGCCGCCTCATAAGCGCCCTTAGCTATTCCCAGCGCAAGCGCCGCAATGGAAATCCGGCCTCCGTCGAGCACTTTCAGCGATTGCTTAAATCCATCCCCCACATTTCCCAGACGATTGGCATCCGGAATTCTGCAATTATCAAATATCATTTCCGCAGTTTCACTGGCCCGCATACCCAGTTTGTTTTCTTTTTTCCCGCCGCTAAACCCTGCTCTTCCGCGCTCCACCACAAAAGCCGTGGCATTATTCTTTGTTCTGGGCTCTCCTGTTCTGGCAATTACTACTGCTACATCCCCCGACTTACCATGCGTGATCCAGCATTTTGTACCGTTGAGTATCCAGTCATCACCATCTTTTATAGCAGTAGTTTGCATATTGCCGGCATCGCTTCCAGTACCGGCTTCTGTTAAACCCCATGCGCCTATCCATTCTGCGGTAGCCAGTTTGGGCAGATATTTTTGTTTCTGCTCTTCATTTCCAAAAGCAAGAATATGCCCGGTGCACAACGAATTATGGGCAGCAAGACTCAATCCAACCGAACCGCAAACCTTTGCAACTTCCACAATAATTGCCGCATATTCCACATAACCCAACCCCGCGCCTCCATAGGTTTCGGGAACCAGCGCACCCATTAAGCCCAGTTTACCCATTTCCTTAAAAACGTGCACGGGAAACTCCTGGGTTTCATCCCATTCCATTACATAGGGTTTTATATGCCGACTTGCAAAATCACTGGCCGTTTGAGCAATTTGTAGCGTTAATTCATCTTTTTGAAAATCCATACTATTTTAGAATTGTGCAAATTAAAGAATAATTTTGATAAAACTAACAAACGTTAGTAGTTAATATAGGGTAACAGCTTTTGAATGAGGTCATCCGTTACCAAATGAACTTGTTTCAGATCCTCCTCATTTTGAAAATTGCCATGTTGTAACCGGTACTGGATAACGGCATTACCCACCTGATATTTTATATAAGGATGTGCTTTTAACTCCTCTATGCCGGCTGTATTGATATTGATTTTTTTTATCACCCCTGCATCGCAATTCAAGCCGGGCTTTATGTGCTGAAAAACGGAGTCGGTGATCCCGTACACTTCTGCAACCTGATTTGCATTGTAAAAACCACCTAATTTTTCTCTGAAACTAATGATACGTGCAGCCAGCTTACTGCCAATGCCCGGTAAGGCAATAAAAGCCGTAGTATCGGCCGTATTGATATGCACAATACTTACAGTATATTTTGTACTGCCGGCGGTAAAAGAAGCAGCGTAAACGTTCTTTTTTTTATTTTGCGATGCATTCTCTGCAATGCGCACATAGGGCAGCAACCTTTCATAATCCGGTTTTCTTAATCCATATATTTTACCAATGTCTTCCGCTTTATAAAACTTACCGCCTTTTGCTATAAAATTTTGTATGGTTTGAATGGTTCTGCCGGATATGCCTAAACGCCGCCATTCCACTGGTTTTAACGTATTGGGGTCAAAATAAAAGGCTTCTGCTTTTACAGGCTTTCTGTATGAGATGGCTGACGATGCGTGGTAAAACATTTCACCGGTATCATTGTCGTTTTCTGCCTGTGCAGCCTCCTGCTTCAGTCGCGCAATGTCGTGCTCAAACCTGGCAAATCCTTTGACATCAAATGTTTCATCCGGCGTAAACAGCAACGGTGCAAACCATACGCCGGCCAGCATTACCAGCAACACAATAATTCCATTGCGTTCTTTTTTGCTGAAATTAAAATATTCCTTTAACCGGTTAGCATTCATATCATGGTGTATATCCATTTGAAAGTTACATTATAAACGCAAGAAAAAATAATGGTAGCAGGAATTATCGTGCGGAATGTTAGCAATCGGTAGTGATTGGGCAGAGGTTGAGTAACAACCTGAGGCCTGAAACCCACCCCTGGGATTACAATACCATACTCAAGCCATCATAAGCCAAATGTTTGCCTTTCGGTAATTCATTGCTTACATCGGCATGCTTTCCTAACTGGTGGCTGATATGTGTAAAGTAAGCGGCGGGTATATTGAGTTCCTTTACTTCGGTTATGGCTTCATCCAGGCTAAAATGAGAAATATGCTTTTCTTTCCGCAATGCGTTTAACACCAATACTTCACTGCCTCTTATCATTTCCCTGCTCCTTTCTTCTATGCGGTTAGCATCTGTAATGTAGGTAAATTTCCCAAACCGGTAACCCAACACGGGCATTTGCATATGCCAGACCAATATAGGGGTAATTACCAGATCATTGATCTGAAAGGGCTCTGAACTGATGGTGTTGAGGTGGATATTGGGCGCTCCCGGATACTTCTTTTCGGTAAATGCATAAGGAAATTCCCTGATGATCACTTCCAGCGTCATTTCATTGCCATAAATTTCCATGGGTTTTTGCATGAAATAATTGAAACCCCTTACATCATCCAACCCTGCCACATGATCTTTATGCGGGTGTGTAAATACAACTGCATCTAAATGCTTTATGTTTTCCCGTAACATCTGGTAACGAAAATCGGGGCCCGAATCAACTACAACCGTAGTATGTTCAGATTGTACAAGTATGCTTGAGCGCAGCCGTTTGTCTTTCCTGTCTGTTGAAGTACAAACTTCGCAACTGCAGCCAATCATAGGCACACCACTGCTGGTGCCCGTACCCAAAAATGTAATTTTAATATCGGGATAACTCACATGTCAAAGCTAAAAGAAAATGTATAACAGGCAATTGTAAATTTAGAGAAGAACTAAAATTAAAAGCGTATGAATGTAAACTACAGGTAAATCACTGCTATTAACAAACCGTCTATTCATTGGCGGGCTTGGCCATTAATTCCTCATATAATTTTTGCGACTCGTGAGTAAGCGCATCAAAGGTTATTTCCAACTGGGGCATAAGGTCGGCCAAAGTAGTGATGCGGCCTTCAAGCGTAAGAAATTTATTGAGCACAACCACCTTCCTTTGCTGCAGTATGCAATACCCGCTTTGAAAAGTACCTCTTTCATACCGTATCACATAGCCGGCTTCTTCCAGTACGGTTTCAATTTTATTTAAGGTTGGTTGGTTAATCTTCATCTTGTTGTTTTCCGCTGGCAAAGATACACGATTTGAAATTTGAAATCCAAAATTGCCATTCTGACTACTACACGGTCCCTGCTCCCCCCGCCCGACTACCGAAAAATGGGAAGCCGACCCAATCTCAAATTTCAAATCTAAAATCTTAAATTCATTTATTTGTCATTCTTACTACCGGCACAATCATTTCCTCTATACTTATACCCCCGTGCTGAAATGTATTTTTGTAATAGTTTGAATAATAGTTGTAGTTATTAGGATAACAGAGATAACCATCTTCTTTGGCAAATATAAAGGAAGAATTAACAGAAGGTACTGGCAGACCGGCCTCTTTTGGATCGCGAAAAGCCAGTACTTCCTTAGGCTCATAATTGAGATTTCGTCCATGCTTATACCTCAAATTGCTGGTGGTTTGTTTATCACCAATCACTTTGTAAGCTGTATTTACTCTTACACTCCCGTGATCCGTCGCTACTATCAGCGTCAGCGGTTTTTCTGCTATTTTTTTAAGTGCCTGGTGAAGCGGTGAATGTTCAAACCAGCTTGCGGTAATGCTCCTGTAACTGGTTTCATCACTGGCCAGCTCTTTGAGTACTTCCATTTCTGTTCTTGCGTGGCTCAGCATATCCACAAAATTGTATACGATGATGTTGATATCGTTTTCCAAAAGGTTATGGATATTATCCACCAGTTTCTGACCATCCTGATGATTAACCACTTTGGTATAAGAATATTTAATATCGCCCTTGTACAAGCGCTTTAACTGCGCTTTCAAAAATTCTTCTTCAAAAAGGTTTTTCCCGCCTTCCTCCTCATCATTTTTCCATTGCGCCGGAAAATGCTTTTCAATGTCCATGGGCATCATCCCGGCAAAAATGGCGTTGCGGCAATACTGTGTAGCGGTTGGCAATATAGAATAAAAGGTTTCTTCTTCCTGTATGCGAAATGTTTCTGCAAAAGCAGGCTGAATGGTTTTCCATTGATCGAAGCGCAGGTTATCAATTAAAGCAACAAACAGCGGCCTGCCTTTTTCAATATGGGGCAATATTTTATACCGGAATAAAGTATGGCTCATAATGGGTGCGTCGGTGCTTTTAGGATTTACCCATGAAGCATAATTTCTGCTGATGAACTTAAAAAATTCGGTATTCGCTTCACTTTTTTGCGATTGAAATACCTCCTGCATTTCAGGGCTGTCGCTTTTTTCCATTTCCAGTTCCCAGTATACTAATTTTTTATACAGTTCCATCCATTCGTTGTAGTTTGGATTGCTGTTTAAGGCCATGAAAAGATTGCGAAACTCCTGTTGGTATGCACTCGTGGTTTTTTCGGCCACCAGCCTGCGGTTATCAATTATTTTTTTTAAACTCAGCAATACCTGATTGGGATTAACCGGTTTGATCAGGTAATCACTGATCTGTGAACCGATTGCATCATCCATCAGGTTTTCCGTTTCATTTTTGGTAATGAGAACCACTGGCAACTGCTGATTGATCTCTTTTATCCTGGCCAAGGTTTCCAGTCCCGTAATACCCGGCATGGTCTCGTCAAGCAATACTACATCTACTATATTTTCCTTCACATAGTCCAGCGCATCATACCCGTTGGTGAGCGTTTGCACTTCGTATCCTTTGTTTTCTAAAAAGAGTTTTTGCGACTGGAGACTCTCCATTTCATCATCAACCCAAAGTATTTTTGCCAGAGACATGAATATTTATTTTTATGTTTAGCTAATCAAATGTAGTTATTCATTTCGCGCTTTTTACCTTTGCGCCGGTTCCTTTATTTTTTTAACATATTTACATGCCTTTCCGAAAAATCATCAACGATCCTGTATATGGATTTATTACTATAAACAATCCGTTGATATTTGAAATTATTTCACACCCCTGGTATCAGCGTTTACGGCGCATTAAGCAAATGGCACTGGCGCATTTGGTATATCCCGGAGCCGTTCATACCCGCCTGCATCATTCTTTAGGAGCATACCATTTAATGTGCAGCGCTTTGCAGGTGTTACAAGAAAAGGGAACATCCATCAGCGAAGCTGAAGATACCGGTGCAAAGATTGCTATTCTTTTACATGATATTGGTCACGGTCCCTTTTCGCATGCATTAGAAAGCGTGCTGATGGAAAATGTTCATCACGAAGAACTGTCTCTTTTACTGATGCAGGACCTGAACCGGCAATTTAACGGGCAGCTTCAAACCGCGATTGATATCTTTACAAATACTTATCATAAAAAATTTTTGCATCAATTGGTAAGTGGCCAATTAGACGTTGACCGGATGGATTATCTTACCCG
>CAMPJQ010000033.1 GCA_946886925.1 uncultured Terrimonas sp. | reverse complement strand
GATTCAGGGTGCAGAAAATCCTCGAGCCAGAAAATGTTATAGGGTTCCAAAGCACGGCACAGTTCAATAGCATCGTAAGCGCTGCGGTTTACCATCCAGCCGGGATCAATCATCAATTCAATATCCGGCCCCAGGGCTTCTCTTGCCGCTGCCACTAATTTAATATCCTGTTTTGCATTTTGTCCAAACACACCCCAGCCAAACTTAACTGCTGTAAAGCCGCGTTGCATATAAAATGCACAGGCCGCTTTCATTGCATCGGCAGTTGGCCTAAAGAGTGTGGAAGCATACGCACGAACTTTATCTCTTCTTGCGCCGCCCAGTATTTTATAAACCGGGCGGTTAATGGCTTTGCCTATGATATCGTGGCAGGCAATATCAAAACCAGATAATACCTGCATGGCCACTCCCCTTCTTCCAAAATAAATGGTACCCCTGTAAATTTTATCCCACAGCCGCTCCACATCAAAAGGATCTTCACCAATAACCAATGCGCGCAATCCCTCAAATACACCTGATCCGCTTTCGGGCGCATTTACTACCGCTTCACCAACATGCGGCGAAGTTTCCACATCCGACCAGCCCGTAATACCTTCATCGGTACTCACTTTCAGCAGGAAGCAGTGCTTTACACCCCTTGCTTCATCACTCCCCGCCGGGTTGGTGATCTCGAAAGGCGACTGAAGAATAAACGCTTCTACATTGGTAATCTTCATATGTACTTTTAAAACTTAACTAATCAAATACCAGGGCAACCTTCAATGCCCTGTTGTGCCCGTTACGCGCCAAATCAAAAGCTTCTTCCCACCGGCCAAAAGGAATTTGATGCGTAATAATATCTTCCAGCGCCATACCTTCTTCGGTTAGGCATTGGAGTGATTCATCTATTTTATTTTCATCATTGCATGCGCCAACCACTTCCAATTCTGAAACATGAATATTAAAAAGATTAAGCGGAACCCGTTCCTGAACGGTGCTAAAAACAACCAGCCGGCCGCGGGGCCGAAGTGCCTGCAAACAGGTTTCAACAGCATCAACGGCACTCACAGCCAATACAGCAACATCAACAGATCCTGCCGGCACAATATCCGCTATTTCAACCCCGGGTATCCGTTGGAGGCGGAAAGGTTCGCGGCCGGAAACCAGCACCCGGCCTGCTCCCGCCCGCTGTGCCAGGCGTGCAATAATATTACCAAAGGGTCCGTCGCCAGCTACCAGCACCGTTTTCCCATTTATGTCATTCGACCGGGCTATCGCTTCCAGGCAAACGGCCACCGGCTCCAAAAGTGCACCCAACGCAAAGGATATATTATCCGGAATCGCCCGCACCCGGTCTGCACGCTGAACAAAATATTCGGCGAAACAGCCATCACGGTCAATACCCAGATGACCCATACGTGAACAAAGATGTTCTAACCCCCTCAAACATTCTGAACAAATCCTGCAGGGCACAACAGGATGAGCGGCCACACGGGTTGCCGGTACATAATCCTTTACATCCGATCCGCAGGCAACAATAACTCCCGCACCTTCATGCCCCATCACCCGCGGGTATTTTATCCCAAACGGATTGGCTCTTATATCATGCAAATCGGAAGTGCAAATGGTTGCCGCTTTAGTTCTGATCAGCACTTCGTTTGCCCCGGGAACCGGCACAGGAATGTCCACCTTCATCAACCTGTTAAGGCCCTGCAACTGCAACGACTTCATGTATGAAAATGAATTCGCCATTATTTTGATAAGGTTGGGTTTGGAAGTCCTAGTAATTCCAGGGTATTTCGATAAACAATGCCTTCAATAACATCACGCGGTACAGCAGGCAATCCACTTTGGGCGATAATACAATTAAGATCCCTTACCTTTTCTAAAGAATCACCCGTGGTGGTAAATGGAAAATCGGAACCGAACAATACCTTGTGCTGCGCACCATACTCCACCAGCAACCGCATGGAATTGTAAAACTGCCAGGGCCTGTAGTATAAGGCCGATATATCTGCATACACATTCGCATGCCTGCGGATTACCGCAATGGTTTCTCCTTCCCAGGGATGCCCGAGGTGCGCAAGTACCATCTTCAAATCAGGAAAATCAACCGCTACCGCATCAAAATGAACAGGACGGGAATAGTCGAGCCGGGTGCCACTAATGAAGGATGTGCCCGCATGAAACAGGATGGGCAGCCCGTGTTTTACACAATACCGGTATATGTCGTAATACCGCGGGTCCTGCGGATGTGCATCCTGGTAAAGTGGCGCCAGTTTAACGCCAACGGCGCCCAATTGGCGGTGGCATTTTTCCAGCTCATCCATATAATCAGGTTGAAGCGGATCAACCGAAGCAAAAAACAATAACCTGTTGGGTACTTTTGCTACATGTGCCGCTACCATTTCATTGGGAATATTCCAGCCGGTTGCCGATGCCTGCAGACCAAATACAATAGTCACATCGGCCGCCACCGTTGTTTCAAGATGTCTTTCTTCCACATTTCCCCATACTGCAGGATCCACGCCACATCTTGCCAGATCAGCATTCAGTCCGGGTCCAAAATGCCGGCCTGCATCAAAAACATGTGTATGAATATCTACGATCATAAACCAATTTCAATATAATCAATTTACAGGTAAAGCTGTTATTCGAGCGACCAGTAATGAACGGCCCAGGGCTCTAATTTTAAGGTTAACGATTGATTGCCTTTTTTGATCTGAACAAAGGGATCAGGACGCAGGCGCTGGTTCTCTTCCAATCCCGATCCGCTTGCATCCAATACAATATGACGAACCCGCATGTCTTTAGGCAGATCGTTGAGGCTTAGTTTTACTGTTGCAGGCTGATCAGAAAAATTCCAAAGCATCATATTGTGCATTCGCAACTTAGGATCATGCGTTGCAAAACCATGTACTTTATCGTTTGAAGAAGTAACGGCTAATTTATCGCCTGCCATCCTCGACAGCAATTTGAACGTATAGTATGCCGGCCGTAACTGGTTTTGATAATCAATCAGGCCGCTGAATTGCGCCTGCCTGTTCCACCACCGCGTCATAAAGGCCGTTCCCTCCGGAGAGTGGATCCGGGAAAAAGTTTCAAACGATACATACCAGTCACGGATCTGATAATAACACGACCAGTCTAATCCCACATCCTTCATTTGCCAGATGGTTTCGGCTACGTAACAGGGCTGAAACCTGGGGTCAAGCGGGGGATTGAACAGGTCCATATTCCATTCATTCATGATGGTTTCCGCTTTTACATCAGGATACTTCGCAACAAGATTTTTTACATATTCAATCTGCCCGCGAATAGCTGTCGGGCTATTGTTGTAGTTGTGAAAAGAAACAAAATCCAATGGTATTTTTTCAGCAGAACAAACGCGAAGCAGCTCGGGCAGGATAGACGATTTGTAATATGCCAGGGCCGGTCCGCCAACTTTCGCATTGGGATCCGCGCGAAGGATAGCAGCAACCGTATGCTTATAATACCGTGCATAACTTTCGGGTTTGAACCGGTAAGGCGTACCGCCGTCCTCACCAATATCCACTTCATTACCCACTTCCCAGTAGGTGATGCCGGTACCTTTATCGAGATAATGCTTTACCACATCATGCACAAACTGTTCCCACCCCGCATAATCATTGGGCTCAACAATATCCTGGTCTATTACGGGAAAAAACAATTTGGGCTTCAAACAAAAGCTCATGAAAGGCTTTGCTCCTGTTTGCAGGATATTAGCCACCATGCTATCCAGTGTGGTAAAATGATACTTTCCTTTTTCGGGAATAACATTATAGTACTCACTTACAAATAACCTGATGATGGCCGGATGCAATGCTCTTATTTCCGTTACCCGGCTGGCCAGCATAGGCTCTTCCGATAAACCACCCTGTCCCAATGCCATCTGTTCCATTTTCATTGGACCAAGGTCTTTACCAAAATCAACTTTTACATTGGTGGTTTGTGCGTATATGCTTCCGCCAACAGAAAGGATAATGGATAAAAGCAGTGTTTTTAATTTCAACATAATTATTTGTATAAGAAATAAATGAGATACTGGTGATCCTAATACTTTACAGAAATAATATATTTTTTTGCCGAAGGCGAAGGAATGCTGATATACTCTTTTTTTACATCAAAATTTTTCCAGCGTTTCCCGTTCACCATTGCCGATTTGATAGCCTTACCTTCCGGGTGCCGCAACCTTACCAATAATTGTTTGGGTGGATTGCGGCGGGGCATATCAATTTCTGCTTTTATTTCATTGCCGGAATTTATCCCCTCAATGTTGAGGGACATCTCTCCAAAATAGGTAGGTGCGTTTTTCACCTCAATTTTCTTTCCATTCCCTAACCAGTCACGTGGAATAGCCTGACCAATCATCAGCGTATCGTTTCCCCATTCATTAATGAGCATTCTTCTGTAAATTTCAAACCAGGCGCCATCCGTACTTGGTGGACCATAGTATTGACCCCATGCCCATCTGTGTTCTAAAGAAGTAAACTGTTCGTGTGAGAATCCGCAGGCCATCAGGCTGTAAAATGCGCGGATAACCGCTTTGGGTTCATCCCTTAAAAGATAAGCCGTTGCCTGCTGAACGTATACCGGTTCATTGGCCGCACCCTGGTTTTTAAAAAACAGGTTGTCCTCATGATCATGGAGCATGGCGGTAGTAAGCCAGCTATTGGCATCAATAACGCCCAGCCGGGTGAGATGCAAAGGACCAGTGTCTACATCGGTTGGATACCACTGATCCATTATACGGCGGGAAGTCATGGCATCGGTTGGAACATAGTTGATCCAGGTGCCGTCTTCCAATTGTACTACCGGCGATTTTACACTACTGCGGGCAAACTCCTTCACTACATCTGTTTTCATTTTTGCTGCTATGTTCCGTACTTCTCCGGCACGGGGATGGTTAAACGCAGACAGTGCTTTGGCAAATACTTCTAATCCGCCTACATAATATGCCTGGTTAAAGGCCCACTCTCTTTCCGCTTTGGTAAGATCATTGAGCGCCCCTAGGATCAGCCCTGTTCTATTAGCTCCTTCATTTGATTTAGCTACCTGTGCCAGGCACCAGTCGAGCGTTTTGAGGGAGTTCGGAAGCAACTGCTCAAATTGTTCCCTGTTTCCCGACAATAAATAGTTTTGAGCAATGGCATACAGTTGCCCGGGCGAATACACGCCCCAGTTGGCAAAACCTCCTATTCTTCCATCCTTTTGTTGCTGACTTTTAAACATCGCCACATACTCGTCCTGCGCCACCTTATTGTACCCGCGCAAACCATAGATCATGTAATCAACATATACTGCCTGGTTAATGGGCCAATCTGCATTTCTTTGCCCGTATGCCGTGTTGGCATAAGGCAGATCCATATGATCCTTTCCATCTATATCCAATGTGTGGCGGGGCAAAATAAGGGAGTGCCAGATATTGGCACGGAACAATTCGTTTACCGCCGTTTCAGGCACTTCAAAATGAGCGCCTTTGCTGATCCATTTTTCCCAGTAATCCGTTGTATTTTTCTTTGCCGCTGCAAAGCCAAGTCCACTTAGTCTTGCAGCTTCGGATGAAAATATTGCAGGTGAAGGCAGTTTCGCTACAAACTCCCTGGTTTCTCCTTCTGAAAGAACACCGGAAACGGTCAATTCAATTTGCTGCCCGTTCTTGTTTGATATGGCAGCACCTGTGGTTACCGTGATTCCCTTTCCTGTTTCCAGCAGCAAGAAAACATTACCGGTTTGTTTATCGGCGATAGCCCAGTTGTCCTGTATTTGTATGGCCTTAACCTGGTGATCTTTTAATTCATTATGCAGGGAAATACCAAAACTGAATGCGCCTGCTTTTCCCGATATGGCAACTTTGGTAAACATCACACTGGGTATATAACCGCGTATGGTTGTTGCCAAATCAACTAATGGCGATGCAAACTGTTCTATAGTAGCTACCTGGCCATTCTTTTCCAGGCTGGTAATGATGATGGGCAGACCATTGTCTATTTTCTGCCGCTTCCATGCACTCTCCTTCCAAAGCAGGTCGAGCCTGAACTTATGAGGGGAAGCAAAATCCGGACGAACATTGCCCCACCTGTCAACCGCAAACTTATAAACAGATCCATGGGCCGCCGCCGTTACGGTAAGGTGTCCGGTGGTGCCCATCCATCTGGTTTGCCAGGAAGCATCCCATTGCAGCGGGTTACCAAAATCGGGCCACAACTTATTGAATGTTTCTAATGATGCATCCGGTTGTTCTGCAACGGCATCAAGTATACGCTGCCCCTGTAATGAAGCAAGATGTGTTTTAAAATCAACAGGCTTATCAGCCAGGGTAATAAACACATCCTGTTCAGGGAGCCACATGGCGCCATGGCTCATGAGTTGTTCCAATCCAATGGTAAAACCCTGCGTACTTTCCTTATTCAATTGAACGGTAAGCAAAGGAGCGTCGGGCTTATTCCAGGGATCATCCTTTAGTCGCGCTACCTGCCCTGGCGAACCATGTATCATCAGGTAGCCCCACATGGCATCGTCATTCACTGAATAGCCATCCTTCCACCCGGCTAATTTTCTTAACGGAGCAGAAGGTTTTGTCCAATTTATATCTGTTATCAGTTCATCGGTATCGCCTGCGCCACAATTAAGAACAGATACCTCGGACACTTTATCGTTCCTTTCAACTGCCTTACCGGAGGGTGACGAAACCGTAAGCCCCGAAGAGCCACTGATCAATTGTACAGAACGGGCCGTACGGGAATGCGCCGTATGACCAAAGGATAGGTTCAGCTTAACACTTTCCGTGCCGGCGGGTTTTGTTTGTGCAACAACGGGTGATGTAAAATATACATTCATTCCCAACCCCAGTAAAATAGTGGTTAATGTAGCTAACTGTTTTATACCTGTCATGATGCTTCGCCTTAATCTTATCTCTTAAAGATAACTATTCATAATTAGGGTTTTGTTCAAGTTGCGGATTTACATCAATCGCATATTGCGGTATCGGTAAAACATAATTTTTTGCAGGATCAAAAACTTTTGTACCGCCTCCTGCAGGCACCACCGTATACACTGTATTTCCTCCAACAATATCAATCTTAATGGCATGCACAGTTCCGTTGAGCTTAACTTCTGCAAGCCTTGAGCGCAACAGGTCGGGCAACCTTTTATCCTCGAAAGCCAGTTCCACCCTTCTTTCACGAAGAATGGCTTTCCGCATATCTGCCTGGTTCAAACCCAAAGGCAGGTCGGGTAAATCAGAGCGATCCCTCACTTCATTTATAGCATCATACACCGACTGGTCGGGGCCGGTGGCTTCATTTCTTGCTTCGGCATAGCTCAGCAGCACTTCTGCATAGCGGAAGATGATAAAGTTTGCACTGTTGCCATTGTCCTGTGCGCCGGCATATTTCGGATTCACCATTTTGCGAACATAATAGCCTGTTCTGGTGGATATGCTGCTGTTGTTCAGATCGGTGGCATTGAGGCTTCCTACGCCCTGTTTCATGATCATGGTAGCGCCCAGCCATTCTGATTCGTCGTATACAATGGATTCATAAAATCTTTTTTCCCGGTTAACGTATGGGTTCTGCGGATCATAGCCCGATGCAGGATCGGTAATAGGCAGTCCGTTAGCCATTGCATATTCATCAACAATATCCTGCGTAGGATCTAAATGACCCCATCCGGTTAATGAGCCATTTACAAAGCGCGGTCCTATCTGCCCTACATAATTGGCTAAAGATGTTCCACCCAAATGCTGCCGGCTGAATATCACTTCTACGTTATTATTGTTCTCCTCAAAGAAAAGCGTACCGTAATCCGGGAACAGGTCGTATTTATTTAAGTCAATCACTTTTTGAAAAGTGGTAGCCGCTTTTTCCCATCTTGATAAATCATTGTTCGGGTTTTTTAACGCGCCCGCGTTAAACAGTTCACAGCTTCCCTGTAAGGTAAGCGCGGCGCCACGCGTTGCTCTTCCCGATTGTGCATCTGCCGGCAGATCATCCGCTATGGCAGCACATTCTGAAATAATGAAATCAGCCGTTTCTTCAGAAGTATTCCGCGACCTGAAAACCGCATCACCCTGTTCGCTTAAATTAAGCACATCGGTAATAATGGGCACTCCGCCATAGTAGGTCCATAACAAAGAATAAAAATACGCCCGGAGAAAACGTGCTTCCGCCAATCTTACTTTTTTCCAGCTCTCAGGCAAATCGGATGCTGTTGCTTTTTCAATAAACAAATTGCATTTCCGGATATTGGTATACTGGTTCCATTTGCTGGGCGTATTGCTGGGAATATAAAGACCAGGTCCGTAAACATTGGTGCTTACGCGGCCAGCCTGACCATTCAATGAATTGTCGGAATAATTATCCCAGGGATCATCTGTTGCCATAGAGGGAACAGATGCGTAAATATTATTAAGAAACAGATCCGCATTTTCGGGAGTTGTCCAGAGTGTGGCATCTGAAACCTGTTGCTTGGGTGTTACCTCCAGGAATTTCTTGCAGGAGGTGAAGGAAAATGAGGTCAGCATCATAATGATTGCGCCCAGTGATATCTTAAAGAGTTGCTTGTTCATACTTAAATATTTTTTGCTCATTAAAAGGTAATATTAGCTCCTACTGAGAGTGCTTTCTGATTAGGATAACCCCAGGTGCCATTTGGTATCCATGAATTATTAGGACCCACTTCCGGATCGTAGTTCATCAGCTTTGTCCAGGTAAAAATATTTTGTCCGGACAAATAGATCCTGGCGCTCTGGATTTTAATACGGCTCATAACAGCCGATGGAATAGTATAAGAAAGTGTAGCACTCTTCAACCGCAGGTAACTTGAATTACCCATCCAGAAAGAGGATGCTTGAGAATTATTTACTGTTGGTGAAGATGTTAACCGTGGAAATTTAGCGTTGGTATTTTCAGGAGTCCAGTAGTCAAAGTTTTGCACATAAGGAAGCATGGTTTCCCAGAAAGGCATGATAGAAGAGCCGTGATAATACCAATTGGTTTTTGCAGTGCCCTGGAACAACAAATCCAATGCAAATCCCTTATACTTCACTCCCGGAGAAAACCCATAGATAATTCCCGGAACTGCTGTTGGATCGCCGATCACAGTTAAATCATCATTATTGATCTGACCATCTTTATTAAGATCTTCATACCTGATATCTCCCGGTTGTACTGCTCCCCAGGGTTGTGTAGCGATGCCCGGCTTTAAGGCGCCGCTGCCGTCGAAATCATCTGCCTGGAAATATCCTAAGGCATGATACCCGAATTGAGTACCTAAGGGTCTGCCGGTAATCCGCCGGTTGGGGTTATTATAAGTGGTAGGGCCTTCAAAAACCTGTAGCATTTTATTCCTGGCGTAAGTCATATTAGCGCCCAATGACACCTGCAGATCCCTGGAAAAATCATATACTGAGCTGATCGTAAAATCAAACCCGCGGTTTTCCATAATGCCTGCATTTACCTGGCTAAGTCCAACACCATATTCGGCGGGTACAATCACATCAGGGGTAAGGAGCATATTGGATCTTTTTTCATGGAAATAGTCTATTTCAAAGTTTAATAATCCCTGCCACAAATTGGCTTCCAAACCGATATCTGTTTTTTTGGCCCGTTCCCATGTAATAGCCACGTTAGGCTCTGCTCTTTCACGGATGCCCTGAACGGCATTGCCACCCAAAATATAATTGGTACCCAATACATCATAAGTGCTCATGTACTGGAAAGGACTACCGGCTAATGCGCCAACTTCTCCATAAGAAGCCCTCACTTTCAGGTTGTCGAGCCAGCTAAACTTATCCTTCAGGAAATTTTCTTCCGATAAACGCCAGCCCACAGAAAACGCCGGGAAAAAGCCCCATCTTTTATCGGATGCAAAATAATAGCTTCCGTCATAACGCCCGCTTGCTTCCACCAGGTATTTCTGATCATAGTTATAAGCAACCCTGTATACCAGGCCCGCCTGTCTTGCTGTACTGGAAGCGCCGCCTGTAGACATGTCGGATGCGCTGGAGCTGCCGAGGTTGATCTCATCTACCGTTAAATTAAAATTCCTTCTTGATGCCGCGAGGCTTGCCAGGTCATTGGCTTTCGCTTCAAACAAGCCCAGCACGGCTATATTGTGTTTTCCAAAAGAGCCATCGTAATTGAACCCGGCCTGGTAGGTAAGCTGCGTTGCAAAATCAATATTCTGGCTGAGCGAAGGCTTGGTTTGCCCCCAGATACCATCATTGATAACATAAGGCGTTTGCGACTTATCAAGGCTTGCTTTGTGCACAGGCAGGATCCATAACTTACGTGCCGTGTAGGTGGGATCGTATGCGATCGTTCCCCTTAATTTTAAGCCTGGAACAAAGGGTATTTTCTGCTCAACAGACAGTTGCGAATACAGCGCATTGATATTGTACTTATCGTATCCACTATTGAAAAGGCTGCCGGTAAGGAATGTTCCCGGCATACCATTGCTGAAACGCAGGGGGCCATACAACGGATGCAGGTATCCGATCAGCTCAAAAATACGCCCGGTGGATACCGCGGGGTACTTGCTGTTTTGATTGCGCCCGTTAAGATTAAACGAAACAGAGGTAGTGGACGTTACCTGTGCATCGAGGTTCAGCGTAAGATTGAACCGGCGTGTACTGGTTGCCGGCCACATCCCTTCCTGTTGCATATAGCCGAGCGCCGTGTAATATTTTATTCTTTCCGAACCGCCTGAAACCTCAATATTATGCTGTGTTATCAATGCATTTTTATTGGTAATGGTTTCCCATATATCCTTATGTGTCGGGTATGCGTCGGGGTCAGAGCCGTCCTGGAATTTTTGCAATTCTTCGGCTGTATAGGCTGCAGGTAAACCTTCATTAGCAGCAGCCGCATTTCTTAATGTTGCATACTGGTATGAATTTACAAAGTCAGGTAATACCACAGGGTTTTGAAATCCTACATAACCGTTGTAGGTAAGCGACGGCGCGCCGGTCTTGCCTTTTTTGGTAGTAACCAGTATTACACCATTAGCTCCGGCCACACCATAGGGCGCTACAGCAGCGGCATCTTTTAACACTGTAAATGTTTCTATTGCATTAGGATCAAGGTGTTGAAACGACCTTGGAATGCCATCAACAATAAGCAGCGGCTGGCTGGCTCCGGTGGAAGACAAGCCCCTGATGTAAATATTGGAACCGTCGTATCCCGGTTCGCCCGAGCCCTGCTTTACAATAACGCCCGATACTCTTCCGCCTAGGCCATTGCTTAAATTGGCAACAGGAACCGAAGCGATGTCCTTTCCTTTCATAGTGGATACTGCCGCTGTTAAAGACGTTTTCCTTTGCGTTCCGTATCCTACTATTACAACATCGTCCAGCACATTGCCTGCGGATGCATTCAAAACAATAGTCAACTGGTTTTGGTTACCAATTTTTATTGTTTGTGTTTCAAACCCTGTATGGGAAATAACAAGTGTTTGCCCCGTAGAAACACTTAAGGTAAACGCACCATCGCTATTGGTGGTAGTACCTTGCTGCGTTTCCTGAATTACTACGGATACATCTGCCAAAGCAGTTTCTCCATCTGTGATTTTTCCTGTAAGCGTAAAATTGTTTTGCGCGATAACAGATCTCCCGAGAAAGAGCGCAATAAACAACATCAGAACTGTTTTTCCTGAAGTGGGAAAAGATAATAATTTTAATTTCATAGCAATTATTTTGTGTGTTTAACTCAAAACAGCATCCGGTTGTATAAAGTGTACCGGTTGTATGCTACAAAAATATTTGCTGAACAAACAGCATTATTACACCATCTTGTTTATTCCGTATCCTATCTTGTTTTCTTTCCAGCCAGGCTGTCTTTTTTATTTTTGTTATTATCCTATTTTGCACATTTAACTACCCTATTTTGTCGTACAATATGTTAAATAAGAAAAAAAT
>CAMPJQ010000032.1 GCA_946886925.1 uncultured Terrimonas sp. | reverse complement strand
CAGGTCAGCTCAATGCAATTTTTGACCATATTATGCAGTCTGCCGACACAACGAATGGCGGTTTTGGGCGAGCGCCTAAATTTCCTCAAACATTCACTATACAGTTTTTATTGCGGCATTTTTTCCACACAAAAAATGAAACAGCTTTGCAGCAGGCCTTGCTTAGCTTAGATAAAATGATTTTTGGAGGAATATATGATCAGTTGGGAGGAGGATTTGCGCGGTACGCTACTGATAGTGAATGGCTGCTGCCTCATTTCGAAAAAATGCTTTACGATAACGCGTTATTGATAATCGTTTTAAGCGAGGCCTACCAACTCACAAAAAATCCTTTATATGCCCGTACAATGCAGGAAACAATGGATTTTATTGAACGCGAACTGATGAGTGAAGAAGGTGGATTTTTTTCTGCTTTGGATGCCGACAGTGAGGGCATTGAGGGCAAGTATTATGTTTGGGATAAGAAAGAAGTTGATGCGGTATTGCAGGAAAATGCCGCCATTTTCTGCAATTATTATGATATCACCGGGGAAGGCAACTGGGAGCATCAAAATATTTTAAGAATACAGGAACCTTTGGATGAATTTGCCGTTCAAAATAATTTGAATAAGGAAACACTACAGGCTTTATTAAATTCCTGCAAAACCCGGCTTTTAGAAGTACGGAGCAAGAGAATTCCTCCGTTACTGGATGATAAAATTTTGCTTAGCTGGAACGCATTGATGAACGTAGCCTGCAGTAAAGCATATGCAGCCCTGGGCGATGAAAGATATAAACGGGCAGCGCAAAAGAATATGGCATTTTTGCTGGATAAATTTGAGGAAAGGGATACAGGCAATTGGATGCATACATACAAAAATGGAGTAAGCAGGCATCCCGCTTTTTTAGATGATTTTGCATACCTGGTTCAGGCGCTTATTTGTTTGCAGGAGATTACCGGAGATCAGGATTACCTGCTCAAGGCAAAGCAATTGACTGAATTGATAATTGATAATTTTAGTGAAGAAGACACGGGCTTCTTTTTTTATACGCACCGCAACCAGCAGGACGTTATTTTGCGTATAAAAGAAATATATGATGGCGCAACCCCGTCGGGTAACTCAATAATGGCTTGGAATTTGCATTATTTGTCACTTGTTTTTAATAATGTCTCCTGGAGAGAACGGGCATTGAATATTTGTGCTTCTTTAAACGGGGTAATTGTAAAATATCCCACCTCGTTTGGAATATGGGCATCTGTTATGAATGATATTTTTTATGGGTTAAATGAAATAGCGGTGGTAGGTAATCGTTATAAAGATATTACCAAAGGTATTTTATCGCATTACCTGCCCAATAAGATAATTCAATCTGCCCGGGGAAATGATGACGATTATCCATTGTTAAACAACCGGTATGTGAAAGACAAGACTGTTATCTATTTATGCCGTAATTATTCGTGTTTGCAGCCGGTAGAAAAGGTAGCAGATTTGATGCAACTCATTGATCAGGAAGTAGAAAGATAAAGAAGTGCAAGCACAATAACTTGGGGAACAAACCGTTTATATCTCTTGGGTTTCAGGATAATTTTGAGTCCTGACGCTAAAAAAAATATAATATTCAAAACGTCCAAAATTTAATTTAATATTTCATCTATATTTGTCCATATACCCTTTAAGCTATTTGTATGAAAATGAAAAGCCTGTTACTTAACCTCGTTGTAATTGCTACGCTGAGCATGGTGTTTGCAAGTTGTGGCAAGTTAAAATCATCTAAAGGCTTGCCAAAAGATGGTCAGTTACATGGAGTTGCGCCAGGAGGCAAGTATACGCTGCCCAAGCCTCCGGGCATGATATATATCCCTCAGGGAACATTCCATATGGGAGCCAGCGATGAAGATATTAATTATGCTTTTACTGCACGTAATAAGCAAATTACCATCAATGGTTTTTGGATGGATGAGACCGAAATTACCAATAATGAATACCGCCAGTTTGTAAACTGGGTTCGTGATTCTATTGCAGGTGATAAGCTGGGTTATAAATCAAAAGACGGCAACAGTCTCGACTGGAAAAAAATTCAAACCATTAAATGGAATGACCCCAAAACTGTTGAGCAATTAGATGCCATGATCGTTTCCCCGGATAACCGCATATTTGGCAAAAAGGAAATTGATGCAGGGAAATTGGTTTACCATTCAGAAACTTTTGATTATAAAGAAGCTGCCAAAAAGGAAAATGCAACACAGGCACGGTCTAAGTTTATAGTTAAAAAAGACATTCCTATTTACCCCGATACGCTGGTTTGGATAAGAGACTTTTCTTACTCTTACAACGAACCAATGTCCAAAAGATATTTTTCCCATCCCGCTTTCGGTAATTATCCTGTTGTAGGCGTAACCTGGAAGCAGGCAGTTGCTTTTACAGAATGGAGAACAAAATATTTAAACAGCTTTCTTGAATCTCAGAAAAGAACCCAGGAATCAGATTTCCGTTTGCCTACAGAAGCAGAATGGGAATATGCCGCACGTGGCGGACGTTCACAAGCTCCTTATCCCTGGGGTGGATATTACCTGAGAAACAAAAAAGGATGTTTACTGGCTAATTTTAAACCCGGACGCGGTAATTATGCCGAAGACGGAGGTTTATACCCCGTTCGTGCTGACGCTTATTGGCCTAATGATTTCGGCTTATATAACATGTCGGGCAATGTGGCAGAATGGACATCTTCTATTTATTATGAAGGAGCATACAATTTTCAGCACGACATGAATCCTGATATTCGCTGGAATGCAAAAGATAGTGATCCTCCCCGCATGAAAAGAAAAGTTTTGCGCGGTGGTAGCTGGAAAGATGTTGGCTATTTTCTTCAGGTAAGTACCCGCACTTACGAATACCAGGATACAGCAAAATCCTATATCGGTTTTCGTTGTGTAATTGATCTTCCGCCATCTGGTAAACGCAGATAGAAACAGGCGGTTACCAAACCAACCAATTGCTTATTTTAAACTAATTGTACCGTAACTAAACTATTTATGCTTTTGTGAAGTTATTTAACTTAACATGGCATGATCATTACCTTTTGAAATCTAAAAAAGAAAAACCCTTTAAAAAACAAAAAACTCTCTTTTTTATGGCAGGCACAAACAGATCCACCGAAAGACTCGTTAACGTTTTAGTGTGTGTTGGCGCAGCAGTAGTAATTTTTGGCGCATGGGCTAAAATTCTTCACAAGCCCTTTGCTGATATTATGCTAACTGTTGGGCTTTTAACTGAAGCGGCAATATTTTTAGCTTATGCATTTTTACCCCCTCCCGGTGGCGAAATGAAAGAAATAGCCGAAGCTTTCAAAGGCGGCGCTGTTTCCGGTGGTAATCCCGCCCTTGCCTCTATGGACAAAATGTTACAGGATGCAGCTATTAACCCTGCCAACCTCAAAAGATTAGGCGATAATTTCAGCAAGTTTGGATTAACAGTTGAAAAAATGTCGGATATAGCTGATATTACTGCAGCTACAGGTGAATATACTGCTAAAACCAAAGCGGCTTCCCAGGCACTGGATACCGTTAAGGATGCTTATCTTGGTGCGGCCAATACGGCAAAAACCTTTAATGAAGCTTCTGAATCTACCAAACAATTTCACAACCAGGTACAAACGCTTACCAAGAACTTATCTTCTTTAAATACGATTTACGAATTGGAATTACAGGATACGAATAACCATCTGAAAGCGATGAACGGGTTTTACAGCAACCTTGTACAGGCCTCACAAACCATGCAGGGTAGCGTAGAAGATGCCAAAAAGACACAGGAGCAAATTGGACTGCTGGCCAAAAACTTAGGAAGTCTGAATAATGTGTATGGTAATATGCTGACTGCAATGCAGGGCAGATAATTTAGAATTGATGGATTGAATATTCAATCCATCGCTTATTAACCCTTGATTCGTATACATTAAATCCTGAAAAATCATGTCACTACCTAAAGAGCCGCGGCAGAAGATGATCAACATGATGTATTTGGTGCTCACCGCAATGTTAGCACTGAACGTATCTGCAGAAATCATTAATGCCTTTAAAACTGTTAATAACAGCCTTGAAAAATCCAACGGCACACTGTCTACAGCTACGTCTGAGATATATGATGCATTTGTAGCAAGTCTCGAAGACCCAAAGACCCGTGAAAAAGCAGCCATCTGGAAGCCGAAGGCCGACCAGGTGAAAGAATTGTCTGCCCAGTTATCTTCTTATATTGATGGATTAAAAGAGAAATTAAAGAAAGAAAGCGGGTACAATGAAGAAACAGGCGCCGGAATAGATAACTTAGATGCCGCTACCCGGTTAATGGGTACAGGCAAAGAAGGTGAAGGAGAAAAGCTTCGTTTAGCATTAGAGAAGTATAAACAAGATATTCTTGCCATTGATCCCGAGATCACAAAAGAATTTGATCATAGCCTGCCTGTAAATGCAGAGATGCCTGTATCCCAGGCTGGTAATACCAACCAGGAATGGTCTGCTGCTTATTTTCATATGACGCCTACTGTTGCAGCACTAACGATTCTCAGCAAATTTCAAAACGATGTAAAAAATACCGAGAATAAAGTGGCGTCTTACTGCTTCAAGAAAATTGGCGATGTAAAAGTTATTTTTGACAAGTTTGAACCGATGATTGGGGCTAACGCTACTTACCTGATGCCAGGCGAGCAATTGGAGATCAAAGCCGGATTAGGCGCCTTTAATGCCAGCGTTAAACCTAAAGTGTTTATTAATGGTAACCCGGTAACAGTAGGTGAAAACGGAGTGGCAGATATAAAAATGCCCGCCGGTGGATCTGGCGGTCATAGCCTGAAAATAGATGTTAAATATCCGGATCCGTCTACTGGTGAAGAGAAAACCATCAGTAAAACGTTTGATTATACTGTTGGTCAGCCTTCGGGTGTAGCTGTAATGGCCGATAAAATGAATGTATTGTATGTTGGGGTAGACAATCCCTTAACCATTACTGCCGGTGCAGGTAGCGAAAAAGTTACTGCTTCGATCAGCAATGGCAGGATTTCAAAAAATAGCGGTAGCAAATATACTGCTAAACCCACTGAGCCCGGTGAGGCTAATGTAAATGTGATGGTAGATAATAAATCGGTAGGTAAAGTAGCTTTCCGGGTAAAATATCTTCCTCCGGCTACAGGTATGGTAGGCACATTTGAAGGCGGGCAGGTTTCTACAGCACAGTTTAAGGCTATGGGCGGTGTAAGAGCTGTATTGCAAAACTCTGAATTTGAAGCGCTGTATCAGGTGATCAGCTATACGATAGCCGATTTAAGCAGTGCGGATTATAACCCGGTTGCCAATAATGGTCCGCGCTGGAGTGGGAGTGCTGCTACATTGGTTAACAATCTTAAACCGGGAAGAGGAGTGTACATTGATAATATTAAAGCCAAGGGGCCAGACGGAAGAACGATCACTTTAAAACCATTGTCGTATATATTGAGGTAGTAGCCTGTTTATATAAGTTTTATCATTTGTTTTAGTTATTAACACTTTTGACCATGAAATGGAAATTCGCGAAATATGCTTTGCTGGTAGTGGCTTTTGGAATGGTTGTCAACACGGTTGATGCGCAAACCAGGAAAAAAAGCACGAGAAAAACGACTACATCAGCAAAAAAGAAGACAACTGCCAAGAAAACGCAGGCTAATGTAGCCAATGCCAATCTTGATGTGGCGGAAAAAGATACGATGATCGTTAAAGCGCCACCCAAGCAGGATCCTTTAAAAATGGATACGATAAGGAAATCGCTTCGCAACGACAATGCGATAGAGAAAAACCTTGTAAAAGATCGTACGCCATTGGCATATGAAAATATTCGCGAGGATGATGCCATTTACAGGGAAAAAGTATGGAGGGAAATAGATATTCGTGAAAAAATAAATTTGCCCTTCCGTTATACAGCAGATGAAGACAATGGTAACCAGCGTTTTATTGCTATTTTACTCAATACCATTAAAAGCGGTGAGGTTACAGCTTTCGATGCGTCTATAGATGACCGTTTCACTACGCCCATGACGCTTGATCAGATTGGTTCAAAACTGGCGGGATCATGTGATACCATAATGGTACCTGATGTAGAAAAGGATCCAACCCTGGCGAAAGGAATTATGAAAGAATCTGTGGTATGTGAAGAGTTCAATATGGATGCAATCTCCAAATTCAGGATTAAAGAGGAATGGGTGTTTGATAAAGAGTCTTCCAGGATGTACGTTAGGATCTTAGGTATTGCCCCGGTAAAAACCTATTTCGATAAGGTTACCGGCCAGGAAATTGGTTCTGCCCCTATATTTTGGGTATACTACCCCGATATGCGCCCCGCATTGGCCAAGTTTGAAGTGTACAACGGTAAAAACTACGGTGCACGCATGAGTTGGGAAGAATTGTTTGAAAGCCGTTTCTTTGGAAGCTATATTGTTAAATCTACACTCGATAATCCTTATGACCAATATTTAAAACAATATGTAAAAGATGACATCCTTCGTTTACTGGAAGGTGAGGGCGTGAAAAACACGATATTTAATTACGAACAGGATCTGTGGTCATATTAAAGTAGTTAGAAAATTTACAGAAGGGATTGCCGGTTACCGGCAATCCCTTTTTTTATGGTATTACTGTTCGGACCGGCTTATAATAAAGCGAAACCAACTTTAATATTGATTAAAAATACCCACATTTGGGTATTGCAATATGAACCTGCTACACTATCTTTATCCCGGTTTTTCATAGGATATTGGATTTTAAAAACGGGGCTGGATATCTATCCTGGCCCCTTTTTTATTGCAGTACTGGCAATAGTTTATTTGTCCTGGTTTTTAAAATAACCGTCAATAAGTTGTGCTTTTGTTTTACCTATAAGTTGAGCCAGTTTTTCCGCAGGCGTTTGCTTTATATTTTTTACCGATCTGAATGTCTTCAATAGCATGTCTGCCGTAGCTTTTCCAATACCTGGTATCATCTCCAGTTCATTTTTAAAGGTGCCCTGGCTTCTTTTTTTGCGGTGAAAGGTAATACCAAACCGGTGTACTTCATCCCTGATCTGCCTGAGTAATTTCAAGCTATCACTTCCCCAGTCTAATTTTAGAGATTGCCTGTCGCCACTAAAAAAAACCTCCTCTTCGTTTTTGGCTAATCCTATTACGGTCATTTGTCCGGCAAGATTAAGCTCATGAATGGCTTCAAGCGCAGCGCCTAACTGCCCTTTTCCACCGTCAATAATTACCAGCTGAGGAAGCGCCTGTTCCTCATTAACCAGTCTCTTATACCTCCTGTAAACGGCTTCCTTCATAGTAGCAAAGTCATTAATTCCCTCTACTGTTTTTACATTAAAATGGCGGTAATCTTTTTTACTGGGGATACCCATTTTAAAACATACCATTGCCGATACCGGGAAGCTACCCTGGAAATTTGAATTGTCAAAACATTCAATATGTGCGGGAAATGCAGGCAAAAGCAAATCCTTTTGTAACTGAACAAGCGTTTCTTTTTTCTGTTCATCTGTTTTTCCTTCCAGTTGGAGCATTTTTCTCTTCTTCAGTTCTTCCTGGAAATAGTTTACATTTTTTTGCGAGAGGTCTAAAAGTTTTTTCCTGTCTCCCGCCTTTGGTACAGTTATCATTACGCCTTGCTGGGGATAATGAATGGGAAAGGGTATAATGATTTCAGGAGCATTGCTGTTAAATGTATCTCTTAGCTGTGCAATAGCAAACTCCAGTACATCCGTTGCTGTTTCATCTAATTTTTTTTCAAGTGTGATGGTTTTTGTTTGAACAATAGTACCATTTTCCACCATTAGGTAGTTTACGTAGGCAATATTCCCTTCTTCTAAAATGGAGAACACATCAATATTGCCCAGCTTATTGTTTACGATCGTTGACTTAGACTGGTATTGGTGCAAGTGCTCAATTTTTTTTCTGAGCATTTCAGCTTTTTCAAACTCCATGTTTTCTGCATGCTTTTTCATTTCTTCCCTGAACTTGTGAATAACAGGAGTTAAATTCCCTTTAAGAAGATTCTTTATCTGCAATAAGCCTTCACGGTAATCTTCTTCAGTTTGTAATGCTTCGCATGGGCCTTTGCAATTGCCCAGGTGATATTCAAGGCAGACTTTAAATTTTTTCTTCTGTATATTCCGGGGAGTAAGGTTGAGCTTACAATTGCGCAGGGGTATGTTTTGTCTTATAAATTCCAGCAGCTCCCTCACTTTCCCAACCGATGTGTAAGGCCCGAGGTATTCAGATCCATCGGCGATCTTTCTGCGTGTAAGAAAAATGCGCGGGAAATGCTCGTTCTTAATAACAATAAATGGAAAGCTCTTATCATCCTTTAACTGGATATTGTATTTTGGAAGGAATTGCTTGATGAGGCTATTTTCAAGCAAAAATGCATCCTGTTCGGAATCAACAATGGTAAATTCAATGCTATAGATGCGCTGAATTAGTTCGTGTGTTTTATAATTGGTAAAGCCCTTGTTAAAATATGAACTGATTCTTTTTTTTAAATTTTTTGCTTTACCTACATACAGCAGTTCATGCTCTTCATTATAATACTTGTAAATGCCCGGTTGTATGGGTATGGTATGCACAATTTGCTGGAAGGATGCTGTAGTCATAATAAATCGACTGCAAAATTAGTTGAATTATCAATGCCTGTCATCCCATACATATCTTTCGAGGATAATGTCCTCAGGTTGTCCTTCTTTTTGCACGAGTGTGGTGATCTGGCAGTTACGGTTAGCGATCCACAATATTTTTTTTATTATTGAGCTGTCAGTGCCGGGTATGCTTTTTTCAATGTAGATCGTTTTCACCTCTGTATCTTCCTGATCTAATAAAATGTCGGCTTTGCGTACGGGCACTTTATCATTTTTGGCAGTATACGTTAATGTCATGGTACCCAATGTAGCATCAATAAAAGAATGCTCTTCGTATTGCGATTTGAATTCGGGGGAACTGATGTCGGGCGTTACAAATGCTGCCGCAATCTGCTTAAAATCTTTCTTTTCTATAATAGAAGTATCTGTAACATTATGTATAGTTGTATATTTTATTACAGCCAGTGGCATGGAATCAATATAGGCCAACTGGCTGCGTATATAATTACCAACAGGATAAAATGCTTTCCCGGCTGTATCTTCTTTTGGTTGATCTGACGATGTATTATTATTCGAGCAGTTATAAAGGACAAAGGGTAAAAAAATAAGGAAGATGAACAATTGTTTTTTCATCCTTAAAAATAATGAACAAATAATTGAATAGAATGGAAATTGCACAAGTTTTTGGGGACAATAAATATTGGCAGTAAAAGAAGGTGTTTATCTTAATGTTTTTGTTACACCAATTTTAAATCCAAAATCAACTAAGTATTCTTTAACCGGGTACTGACTCTTGTAGCTCGACATCAACTGGTACCTCAATTGTGGTCCGGCCTGCCATTTAAAGGATCCCATATTATAAGAAACATAGGTTTCAATGCCAGCATTAATATTCCATTTGCGTATAAGGGAAGGATCCTGGCCATAACGCTTGAAATCGGTTGAAAGAAGGTACACGTTATTGGCGAAATTATATACTGGTTGAGCACTGGCGGCAATATTCCACCGTAATGTTGAATTACCCAGCACGCCCCATTCAAAGCCTACAGGCAAAGACACCTGAAAGTATTCGTTATTGAACCATGAAGAGCCGCTGCCACTGAAGTTTTGTAAAGTGGAGATAACGTTTATTGAATCTGTGCCCAGTGGGTTAGAAACAACAGCCAGTGTGGCCTGTTCTGGTTTAGAAGCATAAGCCCTGAGCTGGTATCTCGAATAATTCAATTGCACTCCCGCCCTCAACAAAAAGTTATTGCTTACTTTATATACCAGGTTAGCTCCAACTTCGGCACCTATAGCGGGTTTATGTGTAACCAGGCTGTTTATTTCTGTGTTTTTTTGAACAGTACTGTATGGCACTCCTCTGAATACATCTGTAACATCGCTTATTCCGCTTGTAAGCTTTCTATAGCTTATAGTAGGTGAGAAAAATAATTGCCATTCAAATTTTGATTTTTTAAATACTTCACCACCCCATAACACTTTCTTTATTTTTTTGTCATCGTCATTGTCTTCTGCTATCGTAGTTGTAGTCTTAGGCTTTATGATAATATCTGCCGCATCTGAATGAACAGACAAGGTTTCCCAACTTGTTATTTCTATATCTTCATTGTTTGCATAGCTATCATCGGTATTACCGGTGAGTAATGGTTTTGACGGGGTGATTGCTTTTTTGATAGAAGAAGATAACAAGGGAGTGGTTTGTGCATTATCATCTCCGTTTGGTAAAGCGACTTCCGGAGGTAATCCGGATCTATTTAAGACAGCGCTAGAAACGGGGGGTAAATTATTTTTCTGAAAGTGAGCATTATTAAAAGTAAGCACCTTATTAACCGGTACCACCAAATTGTAAGTATTGTAATCAACAAACACAGCAGTGCCAAGCAGTAGCAATAACGTTAATGAAATGTACGGCCATTTTTTCCTGGGATGAAGAGAGCGGTGAATGTTACTCCAGGCTTTATCTGATGGATACATCTTATACTGATCAGCCTTCTCCTTCAGGAATTCTTCAAATTCATCTATATGAATATTTCTCTCCATAGTCAGTCCCTTGGTATATTCAATAACAGGTTAGTAGTTTTGGTTTTATAATTTATTTCTTTTACGGATTAACAGCTACCAACTCTAATTTTTGTGTATACTGCGGTAAAATATGTTTCTTTACCAGTATGTCTTCCAGCATAGCTTTTGCTCTTGTATACTGCGAACGGCTTGTGCTTTCTTCAATGTCAAGCATGGTTGCAATTTCCCGGTGCGAATAGCCTTCCACAGCATAAAGGTTGAGTACAGTGCGATACCCTATCGGTAACATTCTGATGCATTCTACCACTTGCTTTGCCTGCACTATGGAAGGAACGCTTTCTTCCCGGATATGCACACCCGAAGCATGTATAAGATCTACGCTTTCAGTAAACTTTTTGTTCTTTTTCAGATTGTTGATACAGGTATGAACAATAATCTTCCTGATCCACCCTTCTAATGCTCCCCTGTTTTGAAATTGCCTTAACTGTCCAAAAATTTTAATGAAACCTTCCTGAAGCATGTCTTCGGCATCCTCCCGGCTTTTTGCGTAACGATAGCAAACAGACAGCATTTTAGGACTATACCTGTAGTATAATTCCTGTTGCGCTGCTGCCTGGTTCCGTATACAGCCTTTGAGCATTGCCTCTTCAGTCATGAAATCAAAGTTGATTTCATGTAATTTAGACAATTTTTTGATACAATGTGCTGCCCGGGGAAGAAAATTTTTGACTTTTGATAACCCTTTTTTATTGTGTTAGCATAGGTTCTTCAATCAAAATATCGCCATTCATTTCAGCGGGAACGGGCAATCCCATTAATTTTAAAATGGAAGGAGCCAGGTCACCCAGTTTACCATTGCTTATTTTGCCCTTCCATTCGTTGTCAATAACAAAAAAAGGCACAAGATTTAATGTGTGTGCGGTATTGGGCGTTCCGTCTTCATTAACAATGTAGTCGGCATTGCCATGATCCGCAGTAAGAAATACGGTATAGTTGTGTTCCAATGCTGCTGTTACTACTTTTTCCACGCAGGTATCCACAGTTTCCACAGCTTTAATTACAGCGTCCCAAACCCCTGTATGCCCCACCATATCTGCATTGGCGTAGTTGATGCAGATAAAATCAGCGGTTTCATTGTTGATCTCTGGCAGCAGGGCTGCGGTAAGCTCATATGCGCTCATTTCGGGTTTGAGGTCGTAGGTGGCCACTTTTGGTGAAGGAGCCATAATCCTTTTTTCGCCTTCAAACGGCGTTTCGCGCCCGCCACTAAAAAAGAAGGTTACATGCGGATATTTTTCCGTTTCTGCCATCCTGATCTGCTTTAATCCATGGGCTGCTATCACTTCTCCCAAAG
>CAMPJQ010000031.1 GCA_946886925.1 uncultured Terrimonas sp. | reverse complement strand
GCTTTCAGAAAAGAATGGATGGAAAAGCTGGCATCGGGTGTATGCAGGTAAACGAAAATGATGCCAATCAATAACAACAACGATGCTGCAAAAGTGTACACAAAAAATTTAAATGTTGCCTGTATGCGTTTTTCACCACCCCATTGTGAAGCGAGAAAATAAATGGGAATAATGGCCAGTTCCCAGAAGAAGTAAAACACCAGCGCGTCCATAGCGCAAAACACACCCATCAAACCTGCTTGCGACAACAGCATTAAACCATAAAAATTATTTGATTTTAAATAGCTGGTATTATAGGTAGCTAAAAAAGCAAGTGGAAAAGCAAGCGCGGTTAGCAAACAAAGCATTCGCCCCATTCCATCATACATCAGCGCAAAGCTGCTGCCAATGGAAGGCATCCACACATAACTTACATTATTAAAATGGAAATAATTTTTATCTGTAAAAAAGAAACTGGCAGCCACTATGGCAACCGTAATAAAAGAAGAGATAACCGCCCATCGTTTTGCGCTATCGCCTTTGGCCAGGAAAAAAGCTACCAGTCCGCTCAGCAGGGGGAACCATATCAGCAATTCCGGAAATGTAATTAAAACGTCATTAGGGTTCATAGCTTACAGTACAAACAATTGAATAATGAATAAAACCAACGCTGCAACAACCATCATTAAAATATACGCACCTACCTGACCATTTTGCAATAACCTTAACTGGCGGCCGCCATAATTTACCAGTTTACCTACGCCATTTACCATGCCGTCTATTCCAAGTTTCTCTACTACATTGTTTAACAAGACAGAGATATTGCGCAATGGTTTTACAACAACCGCATCGTACAGTTCATCAACATACCATTTGTTTTCCAGCATTTTGCCAAAGCCGGCCGCTTCCTCTAAGTCCGGCTTTTTACTGAACCTGCTCACTGCATACAAAATGGTAAGCGCTGCAACCCCGGCAGAAATACCCATGAGCAGGTATTCTGTTGAATGATCCAGGTGGGGTGCATGCTGCAAAGCAACAGACCCGGCAAAAACAGGTGAAAGAAAATTCGCTAACTGATGCGTTCCGCCCAATACTGTTGGGATGCCTGCAAATCCTGCCACAATGGAAAGAATAGCAAGAACGATCAGCGGCCAGGTCATCGCTTTGGGGCTTTCGTGCAGGTGGTGCTCCTGGTCCTGGGTTCCCCTGAACTTTCCAAGGAAAGTAGTAGCATATAGCCTGAACATATAGAAGGCGGTCATTACAGCACCCAGTACGCCGATTATCCAGTATAATTTATTTACAGAAAATGCGGCAGCCAGAATTTCGTCTTTCGAAAAGAATCCACTGAGCGGCGGAATACCTGCAATAGCAATGCAGGCCACCAGGAAAGTCCAGTGCGTGGTGGGCAAATATTTTTTTAACCCTCCCATTTTCCTGATGTCCTGCTCATGATGCATGGCATGTATAACCGAACCTGCACCAAGAAAGAGCAGTGCCTTAAAAAAAGCATGTGTCATTACATGAAATACGGCCCCGGTATATGCACCAACACCCAAACCTAAAAACATATAACCCAACTGGCTTACGGTGGAATAGGCCAGCACTTTTTTAATATCATTTTGTTTTAATGCTATACTGGCCGCAAAGATGGCAGTAGCCAGTCCCACTACAGCAACCACACCCTGTGTTGTGGGTGCGAGTGTATATAAAATATTACTCCTTGCAATCATATAAATACCGGCCGTAACCATGGTAGCTGCATGTATGAGCGCCGATACCGGGGTAGGACCGGCCATGGCATCGGGCAGCCAGGTATACAAAGGTATTTGTGCGCTTTTGCCGGCGGCGCCAAGAAACAGCAGCAGCGTAATACCCACCAAGGCCATATCGTTCATTTCCATACCCGCGGCCTTGCCGAATATTTCACCAAAATTTAATGAGCCAAACTGCTGAAGCATCCAGAATACTGCCAGCAGGAACCCAAAATCGCCAATGCGGTTCATTATGAATGCCTTCTTTGCAGCATTGTTAAAATCCGTATTCTTAAACCAGTATCCAATGAGCAGGTAAGAACATAGCCCCACGCCTTCCCAACCTATGAACATAATAAGATAGTTAGCGCCCAGCACCAGCAATAACATGGAAAACACGAAGAGGTTGAGATAAGAAAAGTAGCGGGCATAATGAGCGGGGGTTTCTTCATGCATGTAGGCAGTTGAATATACATGAATCAAAAATCCTACCCCTGTTATGATAAGCAGAAAGATGGAGGATAGCTGGTCTACCTGGAAAGCGAATGGTATTTGCAGTGAGCCGATAGAAATAAAATCGAAAAGCTTTACAACGCCGGTGTGACCGGATTTTACATCAAAAAACAATATCAGGCTTACTATAAAAGACAGCAGTATAACCCCACTGCCAATAATGGCGGTGAGCGATTTGGATAAGCTTTTGCGCGCCAGTCCGTTGATCAGAAAGCCAATCAGCGGAAACAGGGGAACCAGGTAAACTAATTTGCTCATATCAGATCAGGTACAAAACATAAATTAAGAATAGCCCTACTTTATTTCCTGTACGTTTAGTGTTTTAGTCTGTTCAAAAAATTTACATCTATGGAATGGGTATTGCGGTACATCATCACAATAATGGCCAATCCTACACTTACTTCGGCCGCCGCTACTACCATAATAAAAAACACGAATAACTGCGCATCTGTGCCCGCTTTTGTAGCCGCATCAAAGGTGGAAGCCGCCAGGTAATGCATTTTTGAGAATGCCACCAGCAATAAATTAACCGCATTCAGCATTAACTCAACACACATAAAAATAATGATCACATTGCGGCGGGTTAATACACCTATTATGCCAATGCAAAATAGCGCCACAGATAAAAATATATAATGATTGATCGTCATGTTCATTTATGTTACAAGTTGCAGGTCACAGGTTGCAGGTTTCAGATTATAAAATGTACGGCCGCATTACTTACTACATATCACTCATCACTAATTCTTCTTCCCTATCACTACTGCTCCTACCATAGCGCTTAAAAAAAGTACGCTGCTTATTTCAAATGGCAATATATAATCTTTAAATAATACCATTCCCAAACTATTGATGAGCCCGATATCGCCACTGTGCATTAATATCTCCCGGCGTATACTTTCCGTATCTTTTAAAGCGGCTATCAATACCAGCATCAGGCTGCCACCAGACAACACACCTGCAAATTTCAGCCACTTCTTTTTCATTGGCGGTGCAGGCATATTAAGGTTCATGAGCATCACCACAAAAAGAAAAAGCACCATAATAGCGCCTGCATAAACAATAATATTAACGATGGCAAGAAACTGTGCATTCAACAATACATAATGCCCCGAAATAGAGAAAAAAGTTACAATCAGCCACAGTATACTGTGAACGGGGTTTTTGCTGAAGATAACCATCAGCGCACTGCCAAGTGTTAATATAGTAAGGATCCAGAAAAGAAGCTGTGTTATTCCCATTATTTTATTTCGTTCGTTTTGGTCAGATCAGGATTATGATTTTTTCTTTTTATCCAAAAGTCCTTTTGCCGCGGCATATTCCTCCGGCTGCGTGGCAGGATCGGGAATCAGCAAATCATCTTTACCATATATGAAACTTTTACGGCTGTAATTGGCAGGTGCAAAAGTTTCACTTAAATATATCGCGTCTTTAGGACAAGCTTCTTCACACAAACCACAAAATATACAGCGCAGCATATTGATTTCATATTTAGCCGCATATTTTTCTTCCCTGTATAAGTGCTCCTCGCCGGGCAAACGCTCAGCCCCTTCCATGGTGATGGCTTCCGCAGGGCATGCTACCGCACAAAGTCCGCAGGCAGTACATCTTTCTCTGCCTTCTTCATCGCGGTTCAACACCTGCAACCCCCTGAACACCGGGCTAAAGGGGCGCTTTTCTTCAGGATATTGTATCGTGACCTTTTTTTTAAAAAAATGTTTCAGGGTTATCCCCATACCCTTAAATATCTCCCACAAATATATCTTCTCAAGCCAGTTCATTGGCCTCCGGTCAACTAATTTAGCCCTTTGTGTTAACGCATCCATAACTACTCCTTTGATTCTTCCGGTAAGGAAGTTTTAAAAGTTGTACAAAAGTATTTTTATCAGCTATACAACCCAACTAATTCAATGTCCTTTCATAGTAAGCAATACAACAGCCCCGGTGATTACCATATTAAATAATGCCAGCGGGATCAGTCCCTTCCATCCTAGATTCATCAACTGGTCATACCTGAATCTTGGCAAGGTCCATCTTATCCACATGAATATGAAAATAAGTATGAAGGTTTTGCCGAATAATGCCACAAGTCCTACAATCAATGCAGTAACCCCTGATAGTTTTGCCTCATCCACAAACGGCATATCATACCCCCCCAGAAATAAGACTGCTATAATGGTGCAACTGATAAACATATTGATGTACTCCGAGAAAAGGAAAAAACCCAGTTTCATTGAAGAATACTCCTGGTGATAGCCCATATTCAATTCACTTTCCGCTTCGGGTAAATCGAAGGGGGCCCGGTTACATTCTGCCAATGCACAAATAAAAAACAGCAGAAAGCCTAAGGGCTGATAAACGATGTTCCACCAGTTGCCCTGGATTTGCTGCTCGGTAATGGTTCTTAAACTTAATGAGCCGGTAAGCATCAGCAAAGCGATAAGCGAAAGTCCCATAGCCAATTCGTAGCTAATAGCCTGACTGGCACCTCTGAGGGCTGCCATAAGAGAATATTTATTGTTGCTTGCCCAGCCGCCGATCATCATACCATAAACACCCAAACTTACCACACCAAAAATATATAAGATGCCAATGTTGATGTCTGCTACCTGTAAATCCACCATGCGTCCACCCAGTTCTACTTTACCACCCCATGGTATTACCGCTGAGGTCATCATAGCAGTAAGCATGGCAAGACAAGGGCCAAGTATAAATAGAAATTTGCTGGAATTACTGGGGATAATCTCCTCCTTGAAAAACAATTTTAACCCGTCGGCCAAAGGTTGTAATAAGCCAAAAGGCCCGGCTCGGTTAGGCCCGAGCCTGTCCTGCATAAAGCCCGCTACTTTTCGTTCGGCATACGTTGCGTACATGGCTACTACAAGCGATACCGTAATTACAATGGCTATTAATACCAGCTTCTCTATTGCAAAACCCCAATCAAAAGCGAGTAATGTCATACGTTTTTATATTCAGGTATTCGGTCAATTTGTTGAATCTTCTTTACATCCATTACAGGATGCTCTGCTACTTTTTCCTCTTTCACATTCCTGCCCATCAATGCTTATCGCTTATTTCTTTTTTTTCTTCAAAATCTCCGGAATGAGCCGGGCCGGGTATAGCTGCCAGGTTAAGACCCGGAGGATTTACTTCGCTTACACTATGTATATCCATCAACAGCTTCGGCTGTCTGCCATTCATTATATTTGGAAAAGTTTCAGTTGGTTTTGTTGTTCCGATTTTTCCTGCGTAATGCCCCTGGGATATTACAGAATGGCGGTTAATTGCAGTAGGTCCCTCAATTTCCCAGTCATTGATATTTTTCTTTTCAAACCGGCATTCATTGCAAATCCAGTCTTCCAGTTCTCCCCACTGATCTTTACGACCGGTTACCCGAAGTATTTCATCGCCCCTTAACCATGCATGTACTTTACCGCAGCATTTATCGCAATTGCGGTGTGCATTTACCGGCTTAGTAAACCATACGCGGTTTTTAAAACGGAATGTTCTGTCTGTTAAGGCGCCTACCGGGCAAACATCAATTACATTCCCTATAAAATCGTTATCGAGAGCTTTTTCAATATAAGTTGCAATTTCTGCATGATCGCCCCGGTCTAATATGCCATGCACTCTTTTATTGGTTAACTGGTCGGCGACATACACGCAGCGGTAACAAAGAATGCACCTGGTCATGTGCAACTGAATGTAGGGACCCAGGTTGTGTTTTGTAAAGGTTCTCTTTTGAAACTCGAAGCGCGTGCCTTCCGTTCCGTGCGCATAGCTCAAATCCTGCAAATCGCATTCGCCGGCCTGGTCGCAAATAGGGCAATCCAGCGGGTGATTGATCAATAAAAACTCCACTACACCCTCACGCGCATCCAACACCCGTTCGCTGGTAATATTTTTAACGATCATTCCGTCCATTACGGTGGTTCTGCAGGATGCCACTAATTTGGGCATGGGTCTCGGATCGGCCGTTGAGCCTGCGGCTACTTCTACCAGGCAGGTGCGGCATTTACCACCACTGCCCTTCAGTTTGGAATAATAGCACATAGCAGGCGGTGTTACGTCGCCACCAATTTGTCTTGCGGCATTGAGGATGGTGGTGCCGGGCTCTACTTCAACAGTGATGTTGTCAATGGTAACCTTGAATAATTTTTTTTCTTCAGCCATAGTTTATGTTTCGCGCAAAGCCACAAAGAAGGCTAATGCGCAAAGTTTTATAAGTTGTTGACTATTCTATGAGTTCCTGTTTTTAATAATGCCATATTGAAATTAACCAATAACCCCAGCCTTATTCCCGACAGCTTCAACCAGGTTAATACCTGTTTAAAATGAACAGCCACTTATGCTTCGATACTCTTAATTTCTATAATCACTTTGTTGTCAATGATCATCTCTTTCACATTTCTCACGCCTCCTTAGCGATCACCCCGGGATCTTTTTTCTCGCAGCGTATGCAACGGAAATACGACACGACGCTTTTACACCCTTTTCTTCCGTATATCGTCGCGCCTCTGCGTCGCCGTGAGAAATCGCTTTTCCCACCCCGTGAATCTTCCTCAGCATATAACTCTATGCCACGACCTCTCTCGCATTGGCATAATGCGCCAGTCCGAAATTTCTTTTCAAACATTCTTCGGGATTGCGCACATGCCATTCGAATTCATCGCGAAAATGACGTATGGCAGCCGCTACCGGCCACGCCGCTGCATCGCCCAGCGGACAAATAGTATTGCCTTCAATTTTACGCTGTATATCCCACAATAAATCTATATCGCTCATTTTCCCTTTCCCCGTATCTATGTTCTTTAAAATTTTTTCCATCCAGCCTGTACCTTCACGGCAGGGGCTGCATTGTCCGCAGCTTTCATGGCGGTAAAAGCGGGCTAAGGTATAGGTATGTTTTACCACACACTGATCTTCATCTAAAACTACAAAGCCACCGCTTCCCATCATACTGCCCGTAGCAAAACCGCCATCGCTCAGGCTTTCGTAATTCATATAGCGGGTTTCACCCTTAGCTGTTTTCAATAATAAATTGGCCGGAAGAATGGGAACCGAAGATCCGCCGGGGATACAGGCTTTTAATTTTTTTCCGTTGGCCATGCCGCCACAATATTCATCGCTGAAAATAAATTCTTCCACGCTAATGGTCATATCAATTTCGTATACACCGGGTTTATTGATATTACCGCAGGCCGAAATAAGTTTGGTTCCTGTTGATCGGCCCACGCCGATCTTTGCATATTCCTCGCCGCCCAAATTGATAACAGGCACAACAGCAGTAAGAGTCTCTACATTATTAACCACGGTAGGCCTATCCCACACACCCTTTATTGCGGGAAAGGGTGGTTTTATACGGGGATTGCCTCTTTTTCCTTCCAGCGATTCGATCAGCGCTGTTTCTTCACCGCAGATATAGGCGCCAGCGCCCCGCTGCACATATATTTCACAATCGAATCCGCTTCCCAATATATTTTTACCCAGCCAGCCATTTGCCGTGGCTTCTGCTATGGCTTGCTCCAGGATATCGGTTATCCATGCATATTCGCCACGTATATAGATATAAGTTGTATTGCTGCCCAAAGCAAATGAGCTAACGATCAATCCTTCAATAAGCAGGTGCGGAATATATTCCATGAGGTAGCGATCCTTAAAAGTTCCCGGTTCGCTTTCATCGGCATTACACACCAAATGGCGGGGAACACCTTCCGGTTTGGCAATAAAACTCCATTTCAAGCCGGTAGGAAACCCTGCGCCGCCACGTCCGCGTAAACCACTTTTTTTTACTTCCTCTACTACCGACTCCGGAGTCATCTCTTTGAGCGCCTTTTCCACACTGCGATAACCACCCTGCCTTCGGTAAGCATCGTAAAACCGGATACCCTCTATATGTGCATTTTCTAATAATAGTTTTTTTGCCATGATCCCTTATTCCTGAAAGGAGAATTAAATTGTTTATAAATTTCTCATTTTATTTTTTCTCATAATCATGATTAAACATCCAGTTGATGCCAAACCTGTCGGTTAACATTCCAAACCTCGCTCCCCAAAAAGTATCCTGCAGCGCCATAGTAACATTAGCGCCGTCAGATAATGCAAGGAAAGTTTGTTCAATACTTTCAACTGATTTAAAATTTAACGACAAACTGATATTTGTACCACCATTTACTTCGTGGCCCGGCATACTGTCGGATACCATTATCGTAAGGCTACCCGCCTGGAAAGTGGCGTGCATTATCTTGTCTTTATAATCCGCAGATCCTTTCTCCGGCGATTCACCGTAGGTCTGGCTAAAAACCACCTTACCATTAAAGGTTTTGGCGTAAAAAGCAAGCGCTTGGCCGGCGTTTCCGTTAAACATTAAATATGGTACTATCGCTTCCATAAAAAAGGTGTACTGTTATACAGAATAAAGAACTTATCAGTTATTGGCGGCCGCATTATTCCTGCATTCTTCAATAATCGCGTCTACTTTATCTTTTGTGAGATGCTCCCTGTAATATTTACCCAGTTGCATCATAGGTGCATAACCACAGGCACCCAAACACTCTACAGTTTTCAAAGTAAATAAGCCATCCGCTGTGGTTTCTCCCGGGCTTATATTCAGGCGCTCTCCAATGTAAGCAATAATGTCGTCGCTGCCGTTGATCATGCACGGGCCGGTCTGGCATACTTCAAATAAATATTTGCCTACCGGTTTTAAATTATACATGGAATAAAAGGTGGCTACTTCATACACTTCAACAGGTTCGAGGTTCAGCAAAGCAGCAACATAATCCATGGTTTCCGCACTCAGCCAGCCAAACTGTTCCTGAGCCAGGTGAAGCACTGGCAATAAAGCGCTTTTTTGCTTGCCTTCGGGATAGCGGGCAATGATCTCGCTGACTTTTTTTAGTTTCTCTTCCGAAAATTCCATTTTCAAATTTTCAAACCAGCCTTATGGCTGGCAGGTTTTCAAATCTCTACATGCGGCCTAACGCCTCCCTCCTTTTTCACGTTTCCCCATTTTACATTTTCACATTTCCTAAGCATCCATTTCCCCCGCAATTAAATTGAGACTGCTCATTACAATTACGGCATCGGCAAGCATGGAACCCTTAATCAGTTCAGGATAGGCCTGGTAATAAATAAAACAGGGCCTTCTGAAATGCAGCCGGTAAGGCGCTCTTCCCCCATCACTGATCAGGTAAAAACCCAGTTCTCCATTGCCTCCTTCCACGCTATGGTAAACTTCGCCGGCTGGTATTTCGGTTTCGCCCATAATAATTTTAAAATGCCATATCAGAGCTTCCATTTTCGTGTATACATCCTGTTTAGGAGGAAGATAATATTCCGGCACATTGGCATGATATATTTCCGATTCTTCGCCTTTGAATTGCTGTATTTTTTCGTATGCCTGCCGTATAATCTTTAATGATTCCCACATTTCCTGGTTACGCACCAACCATCGGTCGTACACATCGCCCGTGGTACCTACGGGAATATTAAATTCAAAATCCTGGTAACTGCAATAAGGGGTATGCACTCTTACATCATAATCTATACCCGATGCCCGCAGGTTAGGACCGGTAAATCCATAGTTCAGTGCTCTTTCACCTGTTATAGGCCCCGCTCCTACCGTACGGTCAATAAATATCCTGTTGCGCTGCAGCAAATTTTCAAATTCTTTTAAAGCTGCAGGAAATTCATTTAAGAACTTATCTAATTTTTGCCATGCCGTAGCGTTAAAATTTCTTTCGAAACCACCTATTCGGCCAATATTGGTGGTAAGCCGTGATCCGCAAATTTCTTCATAGATCTCATATACCAGCTCGCGATACTGCATTACGTACAGAAATACCGATAGCGCTCCTGCATCAACACCTATAACCGAATTACATATAACATGATCGGTTATCCTGGCCAATTCCATAATAATAATACGCAGGTAATCCACACGCTTGGGCGTTTGCACACCCAGTAGCTTTTCACAGGTCATATGCCAGCCCATGTTGTTAATAGGGCTTGAACAATAATTCAACCTGTCGGTAAGCGGAGTGATCTGGTATAAGGGCCGTCTTTCTGCTATCTTTTCAAATGCACGGTGTATATATCCTACCGTTGCTTCGGCCGATAAAATTCTTTCACCATCTATTTCCAGTATATTCTGAAAAACGCCGTGCGTTGCAGGATGAGTAGGCCCGAGGTTCAGCGTAGTTGTTTGCTTTTCAATTGAACCATCAGGTAGTTTAATATTTTGTTCCCTGCTATGTTGTAATAAATCTTCTGTCATACATTACCCTCTCAGGCATTTTCTTGTGTTTGATTTTATCGCAGTTTCCTGATTCTTCACCTTCCAAACATTTCATCATCCTTATCCACCCTTGTCTGATCTTCCAGCGGATATTCTTTCCGCATAGGAAAATAATCCATTTCGTCTACATTCAATATGCGTTTAAGGTTAGGATGACCTACGAAATTGACACCAAAAAAATCATAGGTTTCTCTTTCCATCCAGTTGGCACAGGCATACAACTGCGTAGCAGTATACACATCCGGCTTTTCAATAGCGGTATATATTTTAAAACGTATCCGCACATTATCCCTGATATTGTGCAGGTGATATACAACTGCCAGTTCCCTGCCATTATTGTCAGGGTAATGTACCGCCTGCAAATCGGTAAGAAACTGAAACCTTAATTCGGGATCATCATATAAAAACTGAAGCACTTTAAGATTCAGTTCTTTAGGCACTTCAAACGTAAGCATACCATATGGCTCAGTAAAATTGGCTGCTTCATCACCAAATTTTTGTATAAGCCTGCTTTTAATATGATCATTGGTCAACTCCATCTACAATCTTTATGATAAATATTTCCTGTTTTTATAGTAATGCTGAAACACAGTACTCCATCACTTACTCACTTACCACCTATCCCCTATTACTGTATCCCATAGCCAAGCATTAGCTGCTGGTATTTTTCTGTATTTCTCCTTCTTATACTTTCTTTGCCTACCAGGTCCTGCAAAGCCAGCACACCATCTAATATGGCTTCGGGCCTGGGCGGGCATCCCGGTACATATACATCAACGGGAATAATCTGGTCTATGCCCTGTAATACAGAATAGCTGTCAAAGATGCCACCACTCGATGCGCAGGCGCCAACTGCTATCACCCAGCGGGGCTCCGACATTTGTATATATACCTGCCGTAACACAGGCCCCATTTTTTTAGCAATCGTACCCATTACCATCAGCATATCACACTGACGGGGTGTAAATCCCATCCTTTCTGCACCAAATCTTCCAAAATCATAATGCGCTCCCATGGTAGCCATAAATTCAATGCCACAGCATGAAGTTGCAAAAGGAAGCGGCCACAGCGAATTTTTACGGGCAAGCCCAACTACTTCACTGAGCCTGGTTGTAAAAAAGCCTTCCCCTGTATATCCTTCAGGTGCATCGGCTATACCAATATGCCCCTGGGGATCTCTTTCTTTGGGTGTTATATTAAACCGAACCGGACGTGCCATAACTAAAATTTAAAATGAACAGCATTGAAATCCATTGCATCTTCCCCGTTTCTTCAATACTCAATAAACCGTGCCGAAAATGTTTCGGGGTTACTTTCATTAATCTTCCCATTTCAGTGCCCCTTTCTTTATAATATAGTAAAATCCTGCGAGAAAAAAGCCAACAAAAGCAAGTACCGCCATAAAACCTTCCCAGCCCAATTCCCTGAAGTTTACTGCATAAGGATAAAAAAAGATCACTTCCACATCAAACAACACAAAGAG
>CAMPJQ010000030.1 GCA_946886925.1 uncultured Terrimonas sp. | reverse complement strand
ACTTGACACCACACAACGAAACCCATAGTCGTAAATAGCCCATGCCGCATGTTCGCGACTGCTGCCACTGCCAAAGTTTTTTCCGCCAACCAATATTTTACCCGAATAAATCGGGTTATTCAAAACAAAATCCTTTTTAGGTGTATTATCATTATTGTACCGCCAGTCGCGAAAGAGATTATCGCCAAACCCCTTCCGTTCCGTTGCTTTTAAAAAGCGGGCAGGAATGATCTGGTCGGTATCCACATTTTCAATGGGCATTGGAACCGCTGTACTTTTAAGTATCGTAAATTTATCGTAAGCCATGTTTCGATTTGTGATTTGTAGTTTATAGTTTTAGCCTCATACCAATAGCCGATGGCTGATCGCTCATACCTCTTATCCAGCAATCAGTTCCCTCGGGTCTGTAACCACACCGGTAACTGCTGCGGCCGCTGCCACCAGGGGGCTTGCCAGCATCGTTCTTGCACCAGGCCCCTGTCTTCCTTCAAAGTTCCGGTTACTGGTACTTACAGCATATTTGCCGGCAGGAATCTTATCATCATTCATTGCAAGGCATGCTGAACAACCGGGTTGACGCAGTTCAAAGCCTGCTTCCTGTAATATATCCAGTATCCCTTCTTCTTTAATTTGCTGCTCTACTACATGCGAACCAGGAACAACCCATGCGGTAACATGATCGGCCTTCTTCCGTCCTTTTACAATAGAAGCGAAAGCCCGAAAATCTTCAATACGACCGTTGGTGCAACTCCCAATAAAAACATAATCCACTTTTTTACCCAGCATACCATCCTCTTCCTGAAAGCCCATGTAGTTAAGCGACTTTTCGTAGCTGGATTTGCCGCTTCCCGACTCCTGCGTCACAGGTATACGCTTGCTGATACCCATGCCCATGCCGGGATTGGTACCAAAGGTGATCATGGGCTCAATATCCGCTGCATTATAATGATATTCTTTGTCAAAGCCGGCCCCATCGTCTGTTTTCAACGATTTCCAGTAAGCCAGCGCCTTGTCCCAGGCTTCCCCTTTAGGCGCTTTATCTTTTCCTTTAATATAGACAAAGGTTGTTTCATCCGGTGCTATCATGCCTCCGCGTGCACCCATTTCAATGCTCATATTGCAAACCGTCATGCGGCCTTCCATGCTCATATATGCAAACACATCTCCGGCAAATTCAACGAAATAACCGGTAGCGCCCGCTGCTGTTAGCTTTGAAATAATGTAGAGCACCACATCCTTGGGTGTAACGCCCTTACCCAATTTGCCATTAACATTGATGCGCATTTTCTTTGGTTTGGGCTGCATAATGCACTGCGAAGAAAGTACCATCTCCACTTCGGAAGTACCAATGCCAAAAGCAATAGCGCCAAAAGCACCATGGGTAGAAGTATGTGAATCACCACAAACGATCGTCATACCAGGCTGTGTAATACCATTTTCGGGTCCAACCACATGCACGATCCCGTTTTTGGGATTTCCCAACCCCCAATGCGAAATGCCGTATTTGCCGGAATTTGTTTCCAGCGCTTTTAACTGGATAGCAGAAAGCGGATCCTGTACCGGCAAATGCTGGTTAATAGTAGGCGTATTGTGATCTGCAGTAGCAAAGGTCTTACCGGGAAACATTACCCGAAGCCCTCTCTGTTCCAGGCTTAAAAATGCAACCGGACTGGTTACCTCATGAATAAAATGCCGGTCAATAAAAAGTACATCGGGGCCATCCGTAATCTTTCTAACTACATGGGAATCCCACACCTTATCAAATAATGTTGTTGGCTTACTACTCATTTTTTAAGAATTTAAAAGAGAACCGCAAATTTCTTAAATTATAGCCAGATAATCAGGATTTATCTGTTTTAAATTTAAATTTTTGGCAAATTCAATAAATTATTCTAGCCAGGCGTCTGCCATCAGTTATGAACAGGATATAGCATTACATAAAAATGCCACAGACCCGGCAGGTAAATCTGCTAATCTGTGGCAAATGAAATAGCCTTTAAAACAACTTTACAGCTTTCTTATATTTTTGCAATCACTGTACTGTTAAATATTGGGCGTAAGCGTAACCTTCTTCTCCATCGTCTGTTCTAACCAGCCACCACTGGTCGTTAGCTTTGCTAACCAGCGTTACTATTTCGTTATGTGCCGCTTTTCCAACAATAGGCTGATCGGTTCCCGGGCCTTTACGAATATTAAGATTAGAGGTTTCGGTGGTTACTTTAGCCTTAGCGCCAGCAACCGCAGTAGCTACATTTACATTCATTACCACATCACCCGCTAAAAAATTGGGATCTATTTTTCCATATATATCCCACAACTGGTCTTTTACACTTCCCGATGGCGCTTCGCCATCAATATACAGTACGCCGTCCTGTTCTCTTACCTGTAAATTGGCTACGCCCGAGGCAGTTGCGGTGTCAACCAACTGTTTGTATTTATCCTGTAGTGCCATAAGATTTTTTTTAGGTTAATTAATTTTCAAAGCAGTAGCATCAACTTTTTTGGGTTTTAAACCATCCAATGCCATTTTAATTTTTTTCCAGTTGGCAGCCGTGGTTTCGCCGGTAACAGTAATTACACCATCATTTGCAGTGGCTTTTACAGTTGGAAAATCTTTGAGCGCATCAGCAATTCCTTTTGTTAACGGATCATCTGCCGCAATTTCAACAGGTGCAGGTGCAGGAGACGGTGCGATGGTTGTATTGTTTATAACTTCTTTTACTCCTTCTATACTTTTAACTGCGGCCTCGCTATTCGTTCTGTCAGCTTCGTCTTTCGCTTCACCACTAAGCGTAACTACTCCGTCTTTTACAGTAACTGCAAGATGTGATAAAGCGGAATTCGATTGAATTTTAGTTTCTATGTCCTGGTCGCTTATTTTAGGTTTACACGAAAAAAGCCAGATACTGGCCATAGCAACAAACATAGAAACCTGAAGCAAACGATAAAGTGTTTTTTTCATACAAGTTCTGATTTTAGATGAATAAAAAATTTAAAGAAAATCGTGCCAACCTAAACTGTTCTTTAAAGATGGATAATTTATTTTAATATTAAGAATAAGATTTATAATGCATTCAAACAGTATCGTGGTCAATTATGTATAATATAAGTTGCACCTTCTGTGGCTAAATCTGTATTTGGAAAAATATCCTGTGCTTCCCTAAGAAAATCATCCAGTGTTTCATACCTGCTGCTGAAATGGCCTATAAGCAGTTTGCATGCATTGGCTTTTAATGCAATGGCTGCGGCCTGCCTGCTTGTGGCGTGCATACGGCTCATGGCTTTTTCTCTCTGATCGTCTAAATATGTAGCTTCATGATATAGCAGGCTGGCATTTTTGCATTTTTCGGCAATGGTTTCATCATATAAAGTATCAGCACAGTAGGCATAGCTCTGAGCAACTTCGGGCGGTTGCGTTAACCATTCATTTTTTAGCAATTCTCCGCTTTGCGTAATATAGTCTTCACCCATTTTCAGACGCTGATAAAATGAAGAAGGGATAGCATACGCTTTCAATTTATCACTATTTAATTTTAAGGGCTTCTCCTTTTCTTTAAACAGAAAACCCCAGCAGGGAATACGGTGGCTTACGGCAAAACAGCTTACAGTTATCTTCTTCTCATCTATGAGTATTCCATCTTTTTGAATAGCAACAAAATGTAAAGAATATGGCAACAGCGTATCGGAAGCCTTAAATTGTATTTCTATAATCTCTTTTAACAATGGAGGTGAAAATATCCAAAGATCCTCCGTGCGGCCGTTCAGTCCGTAGCTGGTCAGTAAGCCTGGCAATCCAAAATAATGATCGCCATGCAAATGAGAGATAAAGATGTATTTAATACGGTTACGCCGGATCTTGTAGCGGCTCATTTGTATCTGTGTGCCTTCCCCGCAATCTACTAAAAACAGGTGCTCTTCATAATAAACCACCTGGGCGGTAGGGTGCCTGTTGTGCATAGGAAGCGCCGAATTATTGCCAAGTATGGTTACCGCAAACACATTACATGATTAAGTAGTGAAAAAGTAGTGTTAAGTTAACCATAATATGCCGTATCATTTTGTAATAGTCAATAGTGAATCATTCACCATTGCCTATTCACCTTTCACCTCTCTCATTTCACCTCTGAGGACAATACGATATATTACAATTAACTCAGCAATAGTCTATTATTTAGTTACCGAAATCGAAAAGTGTTGCGGTGAAAACGCCGCTTTCCCTTTTTTTGAAAATTACATCCCAGTTTCCTGTATAGCGTAATAATTTTGGAACCAGGTAACCATTCGTTTTCGTCATTTCCACCTGCATTTGAACATCAAAATCATATATCCCTGCTTTATAACTCATAGCATAATTCCGGGCAATCACTTCAAATGTTTTTACATTAAACCAGGTTGTCATTTCATCAATAACTACACGGTTTCTTTTTGCTCCGCTCAAATCATCTTTAACTTTTATGGCAAATACGTAACAAAGTTCACCCAGGTGCTCCTCCAGATCGAGATGATATTCGTAAAGTGGCGCCATATCTTCTTCAAAAATGGCTGTTTTACTACCTATAAATGGTAGCCCGGGTATGGCTGTCCCCGGATTAAAAAAAAGCATTTTCAGTTGTTCTTTATGCTTTGCCATGCCCGATTTTCCTTTCACATTCAATTCCGCTCCCTTTACAATATTGGTTTCTCCGCAAATGGTGTCGGGCGCAAAAAAAAGACTGGCATATAATTCCGGAGTATAATAATTATAATGGTGGTCCTTGTCATACATATCCCCCGTCACTTCCTCATTTAATACGGTAGTACGCCGGCATCCTTTATTTGCCCATTGTATAGTTTTGCTGTACAGAGAAGCTTTTACCTTCCCTTTTTTATTGAACATCCTGATATCATTCAGCGACGTGAAGTTCAAAACCCGGAGGTTACGGAAAGCTTTGTAAAAGGTGGTATCATTTTTTACCTTTTCAATAAAAGAAGCTATATCCACATTATTGCGGATAATGACCTCTGAAAGCGTAATTATTTTTTTATCTACCACCACTGTGTCATTCTCCTGTGCGGAAAGAAATGCTGCGGGTAACAGTAAAAATATCAGCAGACCTGATAAAAGCCGGTGTATATAGGAGTATTTACTTTGCAAAAGACATTTTGTAGTCTACGCTTACCTTCCCTTTGGATATATCATCCAGTTTTCCCTTCATTAACCTGCGTTTAAAAGGTTTCAGGTAATCAATGAATAATTTTCCTTCTATATGATCGTATTCGTGCAGAATTACCCTTGCTGTTATCCCGTTAAATGTTTGTGTATGGGGTTGAAATTGTTCATCCATAAATCCGATCGTCACTTCTTCATTACGGTAAATATCTTCTCTTATTTTAGGAATACTAAGACAGCCTTCATTATATGCCCATTCCTTACCATCCAGTTCCTTAACGTGCGCATTAATAAAAACCTGTTTAATGCCGGGTGCATCGGGGTATTTCTTTCTTTCAGCATCATCCATACTTACAAATACCTGGGTGCTGTCTATCACAAAAAGCCGTACATCGCGGTTAACCTGCGGAGCAGCCAGCCCTACCCCACTGGAGGCATACATGGTTTCCCACATATCACCAATTAACTTATTCAATTGAGGGTAGTCGGGTGTTATGTCCTTGCACACTGTTCTCAGTACGGAGGCGCCATATGCTATAATGGGTAAAATCATTGATGCTACTGGTTATTTTCTATTATTATGGCTGCAAATTTAGCTCAAATTATTCAAATTAGCACCCTGTTCACCGGCATGGTCCAAAGCTATTTAGAGATTGCTTATCAACAGGTGAAGCCCCGGGATTTGCAGCGGTCAATAAATTTAATTTGGAAGTTGTTTAGCAAACTCTATTTAACCGAGAATTTATATACCGTTACCTGGTGGTATTTTTCGTCCGGCTGCAGTATAGTGTCGGGAAAACCAGGCTGGTTGGGCGAATCGGGGTAATGTTGTGTTTCAAGGCATAGTCCCCCATACCTGTTATATTTTATATTACCGGGCGTATGTTGCAGGCTGCCATCCAAATAATTACCGGTATACAACTGAACCCCGGGTTGAGTAGTAGATGTTTCCATGCACCTGCCGCTGGCTGCATGATACAATGTGCTGATGGGTTGCAGTTTACCGGCGAGATTGCCCAAAACAAAATTATGATCATAGCCATTTCCCGTGCTGCGTATATCTTTTCCAACCTTTTTAGGAGAGGTAAAATCAAAAGCTGTGTTTTTTACCGGAACCAGGTCGCCGGTAGGAATAACCTTACTATTTGTAGTTGTAATGTATTGAGCGTGGAGGGTTAATTCGTGATCAAGAATTTCTGCGTCATTACCGGCCGACAAATTAAAATAGGCATGGTTGGTAAGGTTTACAGGCGTTGCTGCATCGGTAACAGCAGTATAATCAATGACCAATTCACTTTTTTCCGTTAAAGTATATACAACCGTAATCTTCAGGTTACCCGGGTAGCCCTCTTCACCATCCGGGCTTTCACAGTAAAGTTTAAGTGTATTGCCTTCAGGAACATAGGCTGCATCCCAAACTTTTTTATCTAAACCTTTAATGCCCCCGTGCAGAGAATTGCCATTATCATTAGGTGCAAGGCGGTATTCCTTTCCGTTGAGAGAAAAACGGGCGTTGGCGATACGATTGGCATAGCGGCCTACCAGGCATCCAAAAAAAGGGTTATTCTTTTGCAAATAGCCTTCAAGGGAATCAAAACACAAAATAACATTCTCCGCCTCACCATTCCTGTCAGCAGTGATTATATTGGTAATGGTTCCACCATAATTCAATATCCGCACTATCGTTCCGGCTTCATTTATCAATTCATATTGCAACACGTCTTTTCCATTTACCCGGCCCCATTTTTTTACCTGTTCGTTAATCATCTTTATGCTGTTTTTAAAAGAAATTTCAGGCATGAAGTTATGACCTATGTTCTGGACTATTTTATTCTTTGAATAAAAAATTAAACAAAATACAGATTGCAGTCGTGCGATATGTAATAAATATTTTTGCTTTACCATTGCGGCCCAGCCCGGCATTTGTAATTTACCCTCAAAAAAACTCTATATTTGAAGGTCATCCCTAACAAACCACATCAATGAAACTCTATCAATATTCCTCCAAAAACAGAATGCTCGTTGCAGTAGATTGCATTATATTCGGATTTGACGGCTCTCAACTGAACGTATTATTAATTCGGAGGGGCTTTGAACCTGAAAAAGACAAATGGAGCTTAATGGGCGGTTTTGTGCAAAAAGAAGAAACTGTGGAAGATGCTGCGGCCCGTATATTGAAAGAGCTTACAGGGCTTAATAATGTATACATGGAGCAGTTGCATGTGTTCAGCCAGGTAAAAAGAGATCCTATTGAACGAACGATATCTACCGTATTTTCAAGTTTAATAGATATTAACGCATACCGGGAGCAACTCAATGATGATTACCAGGCACATTGGTTTCCACTCAATAAAATACCTTCACTTATTTTTGACCATCGTCAAATGATTGAACTCGCGAAACAAAAATTAAGGTATAAAGCCGCTTTCCACCCTGTTGTATTTGAATTATTACCCGAAAAATTTACACTCCCTCAATTGCTTAACCTGTATGAAGATATTTACGGATCAGTACTGGATAAAAGGAACTTCAACAGAAAGCTGCTGTCTACCGGCTTGTTGGTTAAGCAAAAAGACAAAGAAAAAATCAGCTCCAAACGGGGTGCTTTTTATTTTAAGTTAGATAAAAGGAAATACCAGTCGCACTTCAACTCATTTTTAAATTTCATCCCCAATCCCGGAAATTTTTAAGCCGCATTGGAATATAAGTGTTAAATTGACACGGATATATTTTATGTATGCCGGATGATTGCTTTGTTATAGGGGTTGATTATGGAACAGACTCTGTGCGGTCTGTTATACTGGATACCAGCAATGGCAACGAGATCTGTTCTGATATATTTTACTATCCCCGCTGGAAAGAAGGGCTGTATTGCAACCCTTCCATCAACCAGTTCAGGCAGCACCCTTTGGATTATATTGAAGGATTAGAAAATACAATCAAAAACTGTATCGCCCGGGCAGGCGCTGCTGTGGCAGCCAATATTAAAGCCATAACAGCAGACACTACCGGATCTACTCCTGTAGCGGTGGACAAGTCTGGAACACCACTCGCCTTACTTCCGGGATTTGAAAACAACGCCAACGCCATGTTCGTTTTGTGGAAGGATCATACCGCCACTGCTGAAGCAATGCAACTTAACATGCATGCTGCAAAATTCCAAATCAATTACCTTCAGTTTACAGGGGGTATTTATTCCTCGGAATGGTTTTGGGCTAAGTTGCTGCATATTTTACGCAGCGATACTACTGTTCAAAAAGCTTGCTTTTCATGGGTAGAACATTGCGACTGGATACCTTTTTTATTAACGGGAGGCAAAGATGTAAGGCAACTTAAGCGGAGCGTTTGCGCCGCAGGTCATAAAGCTTTATGGGCGCCGGCATTTGGCGGATTGCCCCCGGATAACTTCTTTTCTACGCTAGACCCTTTGTTAAACAATTTTACTTCACAGCTGTTTACAGAAACCCATACATCCGACAAGGCTGCAGGCACACTTTCAGCAGAATGGGCTCAACGATTGGGGTTATCAACCGATGTTGTGGTTGGTATAGGCGCATTTGATGCGCATATGGGCGCTGTTGGCGCACAAATAGAACCTTATCATCTTACGAAAGTAATGGGCACTTCTACCTGCGATATGCTGGTAGCACCTGCTGATGAAGTAAAAGATATACTGGTAAAAGGCATTTGCGGACAGGTGGAAGGTTCTATTATTCCGGGGATGATGGGCATGGAAGCTGGCCAAAGCGCCTTTGGCGATGTATTTGCCTGGTTTAATAATTTAATAAGCTGGCCCGTAAATCAGTTCATAACAGATGAAGTACAGAAAAAATCAATCCATGATAAAATTATGGCGGCCCTGAGTGCTGAAGCTGCCACCCTGCCGCTTGCAACAAAAGATGAACTGGCTGTTGACTGGCTCAATGGCAGAAGAACGCCCGATGCCAATCAATTGCTAAAAGCCGCTATTACACAACTGAACCTGGGATCGGATGCTCCGCGTATTTTTAAAGCGCTTACAGAAGCGATTTGCTTTGGTGCACTTGCTATTATCGAGAGATTTACCGCCCAGGGCATACCCATTAAAGGTTTAATAGGGTTGGGCGGCGTAGCAAAAAAATCAGCTTATACAATGCAAGTCCTGTCCAATATAACGAATATGCCTGTGCGTATACACCGGTCCGAACATACCTGTGCTACAGGCGCCGCCATGTTTGCGGCCACTGCGGCAGGCATTTATAAAAAAACCGAAGAAGCCATGCTGGCAATGGGTAAAGGTTTCGACATAACTTATATGCCGGAAGCAAAACATGAAACGCATTACGCAAAAAGATATCAGCAATATAAACGATTGGGAAAATTTATTGAAACCCAAACAATGAACAGCGACTAAAATTTACCCGCTGTTCACTGCTGGGTACTCAGTATTTAATATACATACTAATACCAGTGTCCATGAACTACGATCATATACGTGAAGCAGCATATAAGGCCAATATGCAACTGCCACAATTGGGTTTGGTAATTTTTACTTTCGGCAATGCGAGCGCCGCCGACAGGGAACTTGGCGTTTTTGCCATTAAGCCGAGCGGGATTCCATATGCTGAACTTTCGCCCTCAAAAATGGTAATCACCGATTTTGAAGGAAAAACAGTTGACGGCACACTCCGGCCATCATCGGACACGCTTACCCATGCTGTTTTATATAAACACTGGCAACATATAGGGGGGATTGTGCATACACATTCTGTGTATGCTACTGCATGGGCACAATCGCAAAGAGATATCCCTGTTTATGGCACTACACACGCCGATCATATTACCGCAGACATTCCCTGTGCAACGCCCATGGATGACGACAGGGTAAAGGGGAATTATGAATATGAAACAGGATTTCAGATCATGGACTGCATGAAAAGCAAAGGACTGAATTACCAGGAAGCAGAAATGATCCTTGTAGGAAATCATGCATCTTTTACCTGGGCAAAAACAGTTGAAAAAGCCGTATACAACAGCATGGTGCTTGAAACTATTGCGCATATGGCCTATCTCACCGAGCACATCAATGCAAATGCCCCCAGGTTAAAGGAAGAACTGATTAAAAAGCATTTCGAACGCAAACATGGTTCCGGCAGCTATTATGGACAGGACCCGGTAGCTTAAGAAAGCAGGCCATTATACCGATCATTCATTTTATCTTTTATGAGCAATACCAATAAAATCTTTTCCCGTTCCGGGGCCGCTGTACAAAATGCGGGTATAAACCTGGAATTATGGTTTATAACCGGCAGTCAGCATTTATACGGAGATCATGTTCTGAAACAGGTATCAGATCACGCACAAAGCATAGTTAAATCATTAAACCAGGCTCCTCAAATTCCGGTAAAAATTATCTGGAAACCCACCGTAAAAACATCAGAAGAAATTTTCGGGCTTTGCCAGGAGGTTAACACCACCACGCAATGCATTGGTATTATAACCTGGATGCATACCTTTTCACCGGCAAAAATGTGGATTTGCGGATTGAAAATCTTACAGAAACCTTTATTGCATTTGCACACCCAGTTTAACCGCGATATTCCCTGGAATGAACTGGACATGGATTTTATGAATCTTAATCAAAGTGCACATGGCGACAGGGAATTTGGTTTTATGATGAGCCGTATGCACATCAACAGGAAAGTGGTGGCCGGATACTGGCAGGATGAAAAGATATTGAACAGCATCAACACCTGGGCAAGAGCGGCAGCAGGGTGGCACGACTGGCAGGGCGCCCGGTTCGTTCGCTTTGGAGATAATATGCGTAACGTGGCCGTTACTGAAGGTGATAAGGTAGAAGCTGAGTACAGGCTGGGGTATTCGGTTAATACATATGGCATTGCCGACTTGGTTAGGGTGATCAACGACGTTAGTGATGCCGCGGCAGATGAACTGGTGAAAGAATACCAGGACAGATATACCATCGCCAAAATATTACTGAAGGGAAACAAAAAACATTCATCACTGAGGGCGGCTGCAAAAATAGAAGCAGGGCTGCGTAACTTTTTAAAAGACGGACATTTTAAAGGGTTTTCCAATACGTTTGAGGATTTGCATGGTATGCTTCAGGTACCGGGTATTGCCGTGCAACGTTTAATGGCAGACGGGTATGGGTTTGCCGCTGAGGGCGACTGGAAAACTGCAGCACTGGTAAGAGCTATGAAAGTAATGGGAAGCGGTTTGAAAGGCGGCAGTTCTTTCATGGAAGATTATACCTATCATCTGGATCCACAGAACCCTATGGTGCTTGGTTCGCACATGCTGGAAATATGCGAATCCATTGCGGATGGCAAACCATCCTGCGAAATTCATCCTTTGTCTATTGGCAGTAAAGCGGATCCTGTAAGGCTGGTATTCAATTCCGGCGAAGGAGCTGCAGTCAACACTTCTCTTGTTGATATGGGCAACCGCTTCCGGCTAGTGGCAAACGAAGTACAGGCCGTAAAAGCTCCGGAACATTTTCCCAAACTACCTGTTGCCCGTGTGCTTTGGAAACCACACCCCGATTTGAATACCAGCGCTGCCGCATGGATATTGGCCGGTGGCGCTCATCATACCTGTTATAGTCAGCATCTCACAGCCGAACATCTCGAAGATTTTGCCGGCATGGCCGGAATTGAATTTGTTCTTATCGGCAAAAACACTAATCTTTATCAGCTCAAAAACGAATTGCGCTGGAGCGATGTATATTATCAATTCAATAAGGCCTGATCACATCCAAACATTAAAACGATTTGATTTGTTATGAACAATTACCTTTCAACCAAAGACTACCTTGTTTTTATTATTTATTTTTCGAAAAAGCTCTTTTTTGGGGTTATACTTTTGGATATTTTTTAGC